>JBOGGR010000405.1:0-6448 GCA_050744025.1 Acidimicrobiales bacterium | reverse complement strand
GTCCAGCACTTCGAGTCCTTCGAGTCCTTTGACGATCCCCTGCAAGGTGGCCATGGCCTTCTCCTCCCTCGACGGTGCTCTCTAAAAACTATGATCGCCCATCCTAGACGGTGCTGACGACTTCTGTCAACTGAAGTGGATTTTAGAGGAAGAGGGCATGTGGTCAACCCGGCCGGTCAGGCGGAGCCGATCTGCTCGGCTCACCGCTATGTCCGGGGATGAACCCCTATGTCCGGGGATGAACCCCGGTGTCGGGAAGGCCTCGCTCAGCTGGCGGGCGAAGGGAAAGTGACGATAGGACAGTGTGGACCGGCGGACCTGACGGTACGCACATCGAGGGTGATCAGCGGCGCCACCAGCAGCTCGGCCAGCGCGACATAGCAAGCGTCGTATACGGTCAGGTTGTGGCGGAGCTGCCACGCCCGCTCGGCGAGCAGGGAGTAGGGCCAGAGCTGGAGCGCCAGCGCAAGCAGGTCGGCGTGAGCCAAGGTCCCTTGCGTCTCGTCGAGTCGTCCAAAGGCCACCTGGCGCCGGAGGACGTTGGCGACCTCGAAGACCGCCAGCGCAGGGGCCGCGAGCGTTGCACCTGCGATCTGTGTGCCAACCCAGCTACCTGCGGGCCCCGAGTCTGCAAGCAGAGCGACCAGCGCAGAGCTGTCGACTACCAGGAGGGCCGGTCGCTCATCGCCGGTCGGAGTCACGGTCCGCGAGGATGGCATCAATGTCGAGCACTGTCTGGGTGAGCCGTACCCGGTCGCGAGCCCGGGCAACGACCTCGTCCACGCTCGGCCGGGACGCCACCTCCACCAGGTGCGCCAATAGGTACTCCTGGAGGGAGCGACCGCAGCGTGCTGCTCTGGCCGCCAGCTCGTCGTGCACGCCGTCCGGAACGCCTCTCACGGTGATAGCCACTGGCATGCCTGCAGGATAGCAGCTTCACTGGCATAATGCAAGTTCAAGACCGCAGGTAGGCGTCCAGCCATCGACGCAACCCGGTTCGCCTGCTCATCCTTGCCAGGGGTAGGACTGCTCGTCGCTCAGCCATGAGAAGCATAGAAATCTACTGGAACTGTCGCGCGCCTGGTATGATCTCCGGCATGGACGCCTCCGAGCTGGTCGCAGCGCTCGAGTCCGATCCGCAGGCGCTGGCGGCGGCTCGGCGCCTCCTGCTGTCCGACGCGCTCCTCACGCTCCCGGACCTGGTCGCGGAGAACAGCCGCCAGATCGCGGAGAACAGCCGCCAGATCGCGGAGAACAGCCTCCAGATCGCGGAGAACACCCGAGCGATCGCCGAGAACACCCGAGCGATCGCCGAGCTTCGGGAGGAGATCGCCGAGCTTCGGGAGGAGATCGCCGAGCTGCGAGTAGCGGTCACCGAGAACACCCGAGCGATCGCCGAGCTGCGCGACGGGCTTGCAGAGAACGGTCGTCAGCTCCTTCTGGTGGCCGACGGCCTGAGCAACCTGTCAGGCGAGGTGGCGGGCCTGCGCCTCGAGCTCGCCTACAGCGCCCACCCCTACGGCTACTTCGGGAGCCTGGTCAAGCGCGCCCGGGTGGTCACGTCGGCTGAGCTGGCCGACCTGCTTGGTGACGGCGTGGATGCCGGTCGCATCACGCAGGCCGAGGCCCGCGATGTGGCCCTCGCCGACTTGATTGTGTCCGGGCGCCAGGACGGCAGGCTCACCTACCTGGTCATCGAGGTGTCCAGGACCATCCGACCCTGGGACGTCCAGCGGGCATCGCGCCGCGCCGAGCTGCTCTCACGGCTCGGAGACTCGGCGCGAGGCGTCGTTGCGGGTGACCACGTCACCGACACGGCAACCGACGAGGCCGAGGCTGTGGGCATAGCCGTGGTGATCGACGGTCGCCACGCTGCGTGATGGGCTCAGGGTTCGCGGAGCAGCTCCGCCACCCTGAAGGCGAGGTCGAGGGACTGGCTGGCGTTGAGACGCGGGTCGCAGGTGGTGGTGTAGCGGAGGTCGAGGTGGTCCTCCAGGACCGCCGACGCCCCGCCGAGGCACTCGGTCACGTCGTCGCCGGTCAGCTCCACGTGGACGCCCCCGGGCCAGGTCCCGGCCTCGGCGTGGGCGGCGAAGAAGCCCCTGATCTCGGCCAGCACGTCGTCGAAGCGGCGGGTCTTGCGGCCGCCGTCGGAGACGAACGTGTTGCCGTGCATGGGGTCGCACGCCCACACGACCGGGTGGCCGGCCTCGGCGACCGCCGACAGCACGGGGGGGAGCAGCGAGGCGACCCCGGAGGCGCCCATGCGGGCGACCAGGGTGAGGCGCCCCGCCACCCTCTCCGGGTCGAGGGCGTCGCACAGCGCCACCGCCTCGGCCGGGGTGGTCCCCGGCCCCAGCTTGGCCGCCACGGGGTTGTGGATCCCCCGGAGGAACTCGACGTGGGCCCCGTCGAGGGCCCTGGTCCGGTCGCCGACCCAGAGGAGGTGGGCCGAGCAGTCGTACCACTCGCCGGTGAGCGAGTCGCGCCTCGTGAGGGCCTCCTCCCAGGGGAGCAGCAGCGCCTCGTGGCTGGTCCAGAACTCGACCTGGTGGAGGTTGGCCTCCCCGCCCAGGTCGATGCCGCACGCCCGCATGAACCGCAGGGCCCGCTCGATCTCCGCTCCGATGGCGTCGTAGCGCCTGCCCTCGGGGCTGCGGGCGACGAACTCCTGGTTCCAGACGTGGACCTGGGACAGGTCGGCGAAGCCGCCCTTGGTGAAGGCGCGCAAGAGGTTGAGGGTCGAGGCCGACTGGTGGTAAGCGGCCAGGAGGCGTGCCGGGTCGGGGACCCTCGCCTCGGGGGTGGGGGCGTCGTCGTGCACGATGTGGCCCCTGAACGCCGGCAGCTCCACGCCGTCGATCCACTCCGTCGCCGCCGACCGGGGCTTGGCGAACTGTCCGGCGATGCGCCCCACCTTTATCACCGGGACCCCGGTCCCGTAGGTGAGCACCACCGCCATCTGGAGGATCACCTTCAGCTTGTCCCGGATGGCATCCGCGCTCCAGTCGGCGAACGACTCGGCGCAGTCGCCCGCCTGGAGCAGGAACGCCCTCCCCGCCGCCACCTCGGCCAGGGCGGCCTGGAGCTGGCGGGCCTCGCCGGCGAAGACGAGCGGCGGCAGGGCCGAGAGCGCTTTCAGGGCGTCGCCCAGCGCGCCCTCGTCCGGCCAGTCCGGCTGCTGGGCGGCCGGCCGCTCCCGCCAGGCGGACGGGTGCCACGGGGCCTCGCTCACCGCCCAATCGTCGCCGAACGGGCCGGGCTTGGCAAAGCCGCTGGCGCGGGCAGAACGTCGGGGGTGGGCACCGCGGCCTGGAGAAATGGCGGCTGTTCCTCCCAAATCCGGTGCGCACTCCCGCCGGATCGGTAGCATCCCGGGCATGGCCGAGGCCTACGACTTCCGCGGGGTCGAGAGGAAGTGGCAGGAGCGCTGGGCCTCCGACGGCACTTGGGAGGTCGGCAACGACGACCCTCGCCCGCCGTACTACGTGCTGTGCATGTACCCCTACCCGAGCGGGCCGGCCCACCAGGGCCACGTTCGCAACTACACCCAGGGAGACCTGAACGTCAGGTGGAGGTCGATGCTTGGCCATGCAGTCCTGTCGCCGTTCGGCTTCGACTCCTTCGGGCTGCCGGCAGAGAACGCCGCCATCCAGGCCGGCATCCACCCGCGCACCTTCACCGACGCCCGCATCGAGGAGCTGCGCTCCTCCCTGCTGCGCCTCGGGGCGGCGTACGACTGGCGGCGCGAGGTGCGCTCCCACGACGCGGCGTACATGCGCTGGAACCAGGTGTTCTTCGAGAGGATGCTGGAGGCCGGCCTTGCCTATCGGGCCAAGGCGCCGGTCAACTGGTGCCCTGGGTGCCAGACCGTGCTGGCCAACGAGCAGGTGCTCGCCGACGGGACCTGCGAGCGGTCGGGCGACGTGGTCGTCCGCCGGGAGCTGGAGCAGTGGTTCCTGCGCATAACCGCCTATGCCGACGAGCTGCTGGAGGGCCTCGACGCCCTGGAGTGGCCGGAGCGTGTGAAGACCATGCAGCGGCACTGGATCGGACGCTCCGACGGGGCGGAGATCGACCTCGCCGTGGAGGGGCGGCCCGACCTCTCGGTGCGGGTGTTCACGACCCGGCCCGACACCATCGCCGGCATGACCTACGCGGTGCTGGCTCCCGAGCACCCCTTGACCGGCGAGCTGACCGTGCCCGAGCAGCGAGGCCTGGTCGAGGAGCTGCGCGAGGCGGTGGCCCGTCGCTCCGACATCGAGCGGCTGGCCACCCTGGAGGCGGCCGGGGGCCTGGACAAGCGGGGGGCGTTCACGGGGAGCTACGTCGTCAACCCGTTCACCGGCCAGCCGGTCCCCGCCTACGTGGCCGACTATGTGCTCATGGGCTACGGCACCGGGGCGATCATGGCCGTTCCGGCGGAGGACCAGCGGGACTGGGACTTCGCCATGGCCTACGACCTGCCCATCGTGCGCACGGTGGCCCCGCCCGACGGCTGGGTGGGGGAGGCGTACTCGGGGGACGGGCACAAGGTCAACAGCGCCTGGATGGACGACCTCTCGGTGGCCGAGGCCGAGGAGGCGGCCATCGAGTGGCTGGAGCGCGACGGCATCGGACGGCGGCGGGTCAACTACCGGCTGCGGGACTGGCTGATCAGCCGCCAGCGCTACTGGGGCTGCCCGATCCCCGTCGTGTACTGCGAGGGCTGCGGGATCGTCCCCGTGCCAGAGGCGGAGCTGCCGGTGCTCCTGCCCGAGGACGTCGAGCTCCTGCCGACGGGCGAGTCGCCCCTCGGCCGCGACGACGACTTCGTCTCGGTCGCCTGCCCCCGCTGCGGGGGCCCGGGCCGGCGGGAGACCGACACGATGGACACGTTCGTCGACTCGTCGTGGTACTTCCTGCGGATGTGCGACCCGTGGTCCGAGGGCGTCCCCTTCGGCCTGTCGGCCGTGCAGCGGTGGATGCCGGTGGACCAGTACATCGGCGGGATCAACCACGCCATCCTCCACCTCCTGTACGCCAGGTTCTTCACCCGGGCGCTGGCAGACCTCGGGTACGTGCCCCCCGGCTTGCGCGAGCCGTTCCGGAGGCTGTTCACCCAGGGGATGGTCCGCATGGGCGGCTCCGCCATGTCGAAGTCCCGGGGCAACGTCGTGGCGCCCGAGCCGTACTTCGACACCGTGGGGGTCGACGCCCTGCGGGTGTTCCACCTGTTCGCCGGGCCGCCAGCCGACGACGTGGACTGGACGGACCAGACCGACGAGATCATCGACGGCTGCGCCAGGTGGCTGGGGCGGGTGTGGCGCCTCGGGGTGGGGGCCGGCGGGGCGGGTGCCGTAGGGGCCGGGGCCGGCGGGGCGGGGGCCGGCGGGGCCGACCGGGAGGTGGAGCGGGAGGAGGACCGGGAGGTGGACCGGGCCGTCCACCGGACGATCCAGGCCGTGACCCGGGACTTCGAGCGGTGGTCCTACAACACTGCGGTGGCCCACCTGATGGAGCTCACGAACACGCTCTACCGTTACCTCACCTCGCCGGGCGGCCCCGAGCGAGGCACGCTCGATCGGGCCGTCGACACCCTGTGCCTCCTGATCGCGCCCATCGCCCCACACCTGGCAGCGGAGCTGTGGGAGCGGAGGGGCCACGAGGGCGACCTCCACCGCCAGCCCTGGCCGGAGGCCGACCCGGATCTGGTACGGGAGGAGACGGCCACGCTGGTGGTCCAGGTCAACGGCAAGATGAGGGACCGCCTGGCGGTCGACCCCGGCATCGACGAGGCCGAGGCCATCCGCCTCGCCCTCGCCTCGCCCCGGGTCCAGGAGCGCCTGGACGGCAAGGGCCCGAGGCGGGTCGTGGCTCGGCCCCCGGGCCTGGTCAACGTCGTCGTCTGAGGTCGCCCTGGCCTTGCCCTCGGCACCGGCCGCCTCGGGCAGAAGGGTCCGGGCGGCTCGCGGCCCGGTGCGGTAACGGCCGGCTCGGAGGCCTGGTCGGACCGGGCATGAGCCCCACGCTCGGCCAGCGCGTAGAGGCCGCCGGCGACGGGGGGCAGGTAACCTTCGTGACCGGCGGCGCGGCCGAGACCGTGCCGTGGCCTCGCCTTCACGAGGAGGCCAGGGCCTCGGCGGCCGGCCTCCAGGCACGCGGGGTGGAGCCGGGCGACCACGTGGCCATCCTCGGCTCCTCGTCCCGGGCTGTCGTCACCGCGGTCGAGGCCACCTGGCTGGCCGGAGCGGCGGCCGTCATGCTCCCTCTTCCCCTGCGCCTCGGCTCCCTGGACGAGTTCGTCGGGGAGACCCGGGCTCGCCTCGGGCACGCCGACGCGCGGCTGTGCCTCGTCGACCCATTGCTGGCCGGCGTGGTGGGCGCCAGGGTGGGCCAGGGGCCGGGCGATCCAGCTCTCGTCTGCCTGGACGACGTCGTCCCCGGCGCCGGCGAGGGGGCCGGCGAC
>JBOGGR010000404.1:0-2719 GCA_050744025.1 Acidimicrobiales bacterium | reverse complement strand
CGGCGGGCGTGGGCGAGGCGGCCCCTAGGACCCGAACCCTGTCGGGGGCGTCGTCGGCGTGCCCGTATAGGTCGTTATCGGCCCGTTGTTGGTCGACACGTAGACGGGGCCCGACAGCGTGTAGGTGCCGTTCTCGGTCACCCCGATCTGGGAGCCCTGGTACCCGTAGTGGTCGGTGCTGGAGTAGCTGAGCGGCACCAGCCCGGGACCGGGGAAGTGGGACCCGTCGGTCTCGAGGGTCGTCATCAGGCTGGCCCGGGTCGGGTTGCGCCCGGCGGCCGCGAGCAGCTCGACCATCGTGTAGCCGACGGCCATCCCGTACTCGGTGTTGCCGTCCCACGGCTGGCCCGTGTCGTACTTCTTCCAGATGGTGCGGAAGGCCGCCACCCACGGGTTGGCGTAGTCGCTCTCCGCCGGCAGGTAGTCGTTGGAGACCATGCCATTGAGGAGAGAGCCGCCGGCCTTGCCCTTGGAGATGGACTTCAGCAGGCCGGTGAGGGTGGGCGGGTCGGCCCCCACGCTGGACACCACCCACTGCGGGTGGTAGCCGATCTCGGCCGCCGCGAGCAGGGTGAGGGTGGTGGCAGCCGGGATCGTGTAGAGGACGGCGACCTTGACCCCGGCCGACTTGAGCGCGGCCACCTGGTTGCCGAGGCCCGCTGAGAGCGTGGTGGTGTCATAGGTCTGGCGGCTGACCACGTCGGACTTGGGTATCTGCAGGTCCAGGCCCTTGACGCCGTCCTGGCCGAACTCGTCGTTCTGGTAGATGTAGCCGACCTTCTCTCCCTTGTAGTGGTCGACGATGTACTTGCCGAGGATCTTGCCCTCGATGATGTAGTTGGTCTGCCATCCGCTCGACCAGGGGTACTTCGGGTCGGACCAGCAGGCGCACCCGGAGGCGATGAAGAGCTGGGGCACCTTCTGGGAGTTGAGGAAGGGCTGGATGGCGATGTCGGTCGGGGTGCCCAGGGGGTTGAAGTCGGCGAAGATGTTGTCCTGGAGCACCAGCTTGCGGGTGGCCGTCGCCGTGATCGCCGGGTCGTACTGGTCGTTCTCGACCAGGTACTTGATCTTGCGGCCGTAGATGCCGCCGTGGGCGTTGACGTACTGGAAGATTGCGTTGGACCCCGGCGAGATCTCGTCGTACCCGGGCGCGGCCGGACCGGTCAGGGGCTGGGTGGAGCCCAGCAGGATCTGGGTGGTCGTGATGCCCGGCGCCGACGCCTTGTTGCCCGTCGTCGAGCCGTTGGTGACGGCCCCGCCGAGGAAGCTCCCCGGGCTGGCGGGCCCGGACGCGGTGGTCGAGGACCCCGAGCCCGAGGCTGTGGTGGACGAGCCCGACGGGGCGGCGGTCGTGGACGAGCCCGAGGCGGACGCCTTGGTGGTCGTCGTGGACCCTCCACCGCTCGAGCCGCCGCAGGCGGCGGCCACGGTGGCTACCGCGGCCAACCCGACGAGCGTCCTGTACCAGCGACTCCTGTGTGGCCTGTCGTTACTTTGCATGCATACCCCCTCGGGATGTGGGCCGATCCAACAGGGAGACGCCCTCGGCCTGGGCGTCGTCACCCGCCGCCCCCTGGGGGCGGCGGACATCGAGGAGCTTCTTGACGGGGGCCCGGCGCAGGCCCAGCACCCGCTGGACCGCGCCCTGGATCCCCGACGGGGCCAGGATCATCACCGCTATCAGCACTGCCCCGAAGATGACCAGCGCCAGGTTGGAGCGCACGCCCGTCGAGAGCCCGAGGGAGTTGGACAGCGACGTCGACCATCGGGGCACGAGGACCAGGACGAGCCCTCCCCAGCACGCCCCCACGAGGCTGCCCGTGCCGCCGATGACCATGCCGGCGAGGAGCTCGATCGAGAGGGCGACGGTGAAGCCGCCGGGGTTGACGACGGCCGTGCCGAGGGCTAGGAGCGACCCGGCCCATCCGGCGCAGGCCGAGCTGACGACGAAGGCCAGCACCTGGGTCCTGGCCACGTTGATGCCGGCGAGGGAGGCGGCGATCTCGTCGTCCCGCACGGCCCGGAAGGCCCGCCCGAAGCGGCTCCGGTTGAGGTTGGCGAGGAGCACCAGCACCGCCAGCGCGCCGATGAGGCAGATCCAGGACAGCCACTGCTCTTCCGCCATGGTCCCGGGCGCCGTGGGCGGGTTCACCGGGATCCCCTGCTCCCCGCCGAACAGGCTCTGCCACCTGACGGCCACCTCGGGCAGGGCGAGGGCCAGGGCCAGGGTGACCCCGGCCAGGTACGGGCCTCTCAGGCGGGCGGCGACCGGGCCGATGACGAGCCCGAAGACGGCGCCTATCACGCCCCCGGCCAGGATCTCCACCCCGAGGGGGACCGGCGTGTGGGCCATGAGCAGGGCCGTCGTGTAGGCGCCGACGGCCATGAGAGCGCCGTGGCCGAGGGAGATCTGCCCGTTGCCGCCGGTGAGCACGGTCAGGCCGGCGATGGCGATCACGTACACGGCGATCTGGGCCACGTCGAAGTCGTTGTAGGCCCCTATGTGGGCCGTGACGAAGTACAAGGCGATGCCGGCCGCCACGGCCAGGACGACGTGACGGGCCAGGGGCTGGTCGGGCAGGGCCCGGCCGAGCCGTGCCCAGACCGTGTCCCCACCGGCGGGGACGAAGCCGGCCGTGACGTCGCTTCGCGGGGCGCCGTCCGGCGCGGCCGTGGGGCCGTCCGGCGCGACCGGGGGGCCGTCGGGCGCCGCGTC
>JBOGGR010000403.1:0-8638 GCA_050744025.1 Acidimicrobiales bacterium | reverse complement strand
CCCGGGCCCTGCTGCGGGGCGGGACCGAGGAGCAGAAGCGCCACTGGCTGCCCCGCATCGCCACCGGGGAGAGCCTGGTGGCGGTATCGGTGACCGAGCCCGATTTCGGCTCCGACGTGGCGGGCCTCAAGACCACGGCGGCGCCGGCGGACGGCGGCTGGGTGAGCAGCGGGGTGAAGACCTGGTGCACCTTCGCCGCCCGGGCCGACGTGCTGATGCTGCTGGCGCGCACCGACCCCGACCGGTCCCGGGCCCACCGGGGCCTGTCGCTGTTCGTCGTGCCGAAGGAGCGCGCCGACGGCCACGGGTTCGTCCTCGAGCAGGAGGGACGGGCGGGGCGCCTCGAGGGGCGGCCCATCGACACCATCGGCTACCGGGGCATGCACTCCTACGAGGTCGCGTTCTCGGACTGGTGGGTGCCGGGCGACGGGCTCATCGGGGGGGAGGACGGTCTCGGGCGGGGCTTCTACCTGCAGATGGAGGGCTTCGAGAACGGCCGGCTGCAGACGGCGGCCCGGGCCATCGGGGTCATGCAGGCCGCCTACGAGGCGGCAGCGGCCTATGCGGGGGAGCGGGTCGTCTTCGGCCGGCCCATCGGCGACTACCAGCTCACCCGGGTGAAGCTTGCCCGCATGGCCGTGACCATCCAGGCCAGCCGGCAGTTCGCATACCAGGTGGCCCGCCTCATGGCCAAGGGCGAGGGCGGGGTGGAGGCCTCACTGGTCAAGGCGTACGCCTGCCGGGCGGCCGAGTGGGTGACCCGGGAGGCCATGCAGATCCACGGTGGGATGGGCTACGCCGAGGAGTACGCGGTGAGCCGCTACTTCGTGGACGCCCGGGTGCTGTCGATCTTCGAGGGGGCCGACGAGACCCTGGCCCTCAAGGTGATCGCCCGCCACCTCCTGCGCGGCGCGGGCGCGGGAACGTAGCGGGACAGGGCGCGCGCGGGCCCCCGGTGGCATGCTGGTGAGGTGGAGATGCTCCTCGGCCGTTCCCTCGACCTGGAGGACCTGAGTGCCACGCCCGACGACGGCAACCGCTACGAGGTCCTCGACGGGGCACTGGTCATGACGCCCCCGCCCGGCACAGACCACCAGCTGGCCGTCATCCGCCTCGCCGTGATCCTCGACCAGGCCACCCGCCCCCTGGGACTCCAGACGTTCACGGCCCCTCTGGCCTGGCGGATCGGGCCGGGCCAGGTACCCGAGCCCGATCTCCTGGTGGTGGGCCGAGAGGCCATCACCAAGCGGGCCATCGAGGCTCCGCCCCTGCTGGTGGTGGAGGTGCTCTCCCCCAGCGGGCGGCCCCGGGACACCTCCGAGAAGCGCCGTATCTACGCGGAGGGGGGGGCTGCCTGGTACTGGCTGGTGGACACCGACGAGCCCAGCCTCACCGTCTTGCGGCTGGCCGGGGATCACTACGAGGACGAGGCGCGGGCCGTGGGACCGGCTGGCTATGTGACCGACGAGCCGTTCCCGGTCCGGGTGGTCCCAGCAGAGCTCGTGGGCCCCGGCCTGCAGCCGCGCTACTGACTGCCGGCGACCCGGAACTCCTCCGGCATGGTCGGCCGACCCTGATCCCGGGCGGCCAGGCCGATTGGAGCACGGCGATCTCGCCGAGGAGCCCCCGGCGCGGCGGGCGGGCGACCCCGCACAGGGCAGCAAGCACCCCCATGACCACCCCTATCAGGCTGGCCAGGGCCCTCGGCGCGCCCGGTTCCGGGGCCCAGCCCTCCGGCCGCCAGGGGGGCGAACAGGGCGACCGAGAGGAGGGCGGCCGCCGGCCCGGTCACCGCCGGGACCCACGGGGACGCGCCGGTGAGCGGCCGGCGGGCACGGTCCAACCCCCGGTACGGGAGCGGCCGCAAGGTACCCCTGCCTGATCGGCACCGGCCGGGGACGGCTCGAGGACCGGGCCGAGGCCGGGGCAAGGCGGGGCCGTTCCCCGGCTCAGCCCGGGCTGAGGCCCAAGCCGGCCCGCTCCCCCCGGCTCACGAGCTTCGCGGCCATCTTGGCGCTGGCCTCGTCGATCATCTCGTCGCCGAACATGACGGCGCCCCGCCGGTCCCCCTCGGTCGCCTCCCGGTAGGCGTCGAGGATGGCCCGGGCCCTGTCGAACTGATCCTGGGTGGGCGAGAACACCTCGTTCAGTACCGTCACCTGGTCGGGGTGGAGAGCCCACTTGCCGTCGTACCCGAGGACCCGGGTCCGCTGGCAGTAGTCCCGGAAGGCCTCGGTCTCCCGGACCAGGAGGAACGGCCCGTCGATCACCTGGAGCCCGTTGGCCCGCCCGGCCATGAGGATCTTGGAGAAGACGTAGTGGAAATGGTCGCCCGGGTACTCGGGGATCTGCACGCCGCCGGTCAGCACCGGCATCTCCATCGAGGCGGCGAAGTCGGCCGGGCCGAACACGATCGTCTCCAGCCGGGTCGACGCCGCGCAGATCTCCTCCACGTTGACGAGGCCCCGGGCCGTCTCGATCTGGGCCTCTATGCCGACGTGGCCGGCCGGCAGGCCCGCATTCGCCTCCACCTGGGTGAGGAGCAGGTCCATGGCCACCACCTCGGCGGCGGTCTGGACCTTCGGCATCATGATCTCGTCGAGGCGCGCCCCGGACCGCCCCACCACCTCGACGACGTCGAGATAGGTCCACGGGCTGTCCCAGCCGTTGACCCGGCAGCACAGCACCCGGTCGCCCCAGTCCTGGTTCTTCACGGCATCCACGACCTTGGCCCGGGCCGCCTCCTTCTCCAGTGGGGCGACCGAGTCCTCGAGGTCGAGGAAGCACATGTCGGCGGCCACGCCCGGCGCCTTGGCCAGGAAGCGCTCGCTCGACCCCGGCACCGACAGGCACGAGCGGCGGGGCAGGTCCCTGCTGCGGGCAGACATGGGCCGATCGTACGGCCCTGAACCCTCAGGGGGCGAAGCACGATTTGCCCCCCGCCGTGGACCGGGACAGGGTGACGGCCGCCTTCTCTCTCCGACGCGCGGGAGTCCGACACTCTCTGGTGTCGCTTGCCACGCCAGGACCGCCCACGGCACCGGCCACCCGTCACTCCAGGTCGGCTGGGACCAGCTGCTCGGAGACGAGGCGGGCGAAGCGCGCCGGGTCGCCCCCCACGAAGGAGCGGCACCGGGGCAGGCCCTCCACATAGCAGGTGATGTAGGCCCGCCAGGTCGGGTCGAGCAGGAACGACACCGCCTTCTCGGCCCTGGGCCGTGGGAGGAGCGCCCAGCGAGCCAGCTCGCCGACCACCACCTCCGGATCCGCCCCGTCCTCGTGGAGGCGGAAGGCGGCGTTTGCCCGCGCCGCGCCGAGCACCTCCCCCGCCTCGGCGGCCTCCGCCACCACGCCGGCGTCGTAGGGGATGCCGAGGGGCCCCAGGTGCTCCGCCACCGCCGCCTCGGGGCGGCGGCCCATCACGACCTCCAGGCCGAGGTCGGCCAGGCCCTCGGCCAGCAGGCACTGGGGGGTGCCCACCAAGAAGATGGCCTCCTCCACCTGGTGGCGCCGGCGGACCAGGCCCACCTCCTTCCGGCTGTGCTCGGTGTGGTGGCCGGGATAGGCCTCGTGGGCCACGAGATGGGCCAGGGTGGTGCTGAGCACGGGGAGGTCCACGTTGACGGCGACGCGGCTGCGAAGGCCCCCCAGGTAGTAGTTGAACCCCGACCAGGGCTGGCCCGTCACCAGCTCGAAGTCGACCCGCTCCCCGTCGGGCAGCCCGAACATGGCGTCCGTGCGCTCCCGCAGGTCGGACGCGAGGGAGGCGATCGCCGCGTCGAGCTTGTCGGGCGGCACCGCCTGGGCCTCCTTCCAGGCCACGTACCTCTCGGCCAGGGGCCCCTCGCCCGGCACGGCCGCCTCCAGGCGGCGATGGGCGTCCTCCAGGACCTCCTCGGGCACCCGGCTGGGCCGCACCCCGTAGCAGGCCTCGACCTCGTCGGCGTAGCCGAGCCGGGCGCCGTCGAGGATACGGGCGGTGGAGAGGAGGCCGAGGGCCTGGGCCGACAGCCAGCGCCTCCGGACGCCGTCCTCGCCGCCAGCGCCGGCGCCGACCCCACCGCCCCCCGGCTCCCCGGGCCCGTCGAGGGGCTCCCCGGCGTCCAGGCCGGCCAGGAGGGCACGGGCGTCGGCGACGAGCCGGCCGGGGGCCGAGACCGGCTCGGCCCCGACCCGCCCGGCCACCTCGGGGGGCCCGTAGTAGGCGTCGACGAGCCCGTCGACGTGGCGGCCCAGACGGAGGCCGAGCTCCAGGTAGGCGCCGACCAGCCCGCCGGTCAAGCCAGCTTCGCCCGGAAGAACGAGACCGTGCGCTCCCAGGCCTGGCGGGACGCCTCCGGGCTGTGCTGGCCCGGCCGGCTGTCGTTGAAGAAGCCGTGATGGGTGTCCGGGTAGATGAACAGCTCGACCTCCTTGCCGATGGCCTTCAGGCTGGCCTCCAGGCCCCGGGCCGCCTCCGGCCCCGCGAAGTCGTCGTCGGTGGCGTAGTGGCCCTGCACGGCGGCGGTCATGGCCGCGTAGTCGGGCTGGGCCTCCTGCCAGGGGATGACCCCGTAGTAGGAGGCGACGGCCTTGACCTCGTCGGGCCGCTGGCAGGCCAGCACCAGGGCCAGGCCCCCGCCCATGCAGTAGCCGACCACGCCGACGGCGTCACCCGAGGACCGCCGGGCCACCTCGTCGACGGCCCCGCCCATGTCCTTGGCGGCCTGCTCCATGCCCATGGCCATCATGGCCTTCTGGGCCTCGTCGGGCTCGGCGGCCGTCTTGCCCCCGTACAGGTCGGGGGCCAGGGCCACGAACCCCTCGGACGCGAAGCGGTCGCAGACGTCCTTGATGTGGGGCACGAGCCCCCACCACTCCTGGATGACGACCAGGCCGGGACCGCTGCCGGCACCCGATGCCGGGTTGGCCAGGTAGCCCTGGCCGGTGCCGCCGTTGCTGGCGAAGGTGATCATCTCTCCCATTGGGCCGACCCTACCGCCGGCCGGCGGCCGGCGTCACGGGGCCAGGCGAGCCGGAGAGGGCGACCCGCTCAGTAGGCGCCGCCCAGCTTGCGGTGGTCCCAGGACACGACCCTCTCGACCTCGATGCGCACGGCCACCCGCTTGGCGGCGGTACGGGCCAGGCCGGCCCGGGCAGAATCGTCGAGCGGGCCGGTGTAGCGCTCGACGACGCTCGCCCCGACGGCCAGCACGTCCGCCGGGTCGTCGAGCAGGACGCCCCGGCCCACCAGCTCCACGCCCCGCAGGGTGTCGTAGGAGTCGCCCTCCTCCACCAGGCAGGTGAGGCGGGGGTCCCGGCGCAGGTTGACGGCCTTCTGCGACCGGCCGTAGGTCCAGAACGCCGGCGCTCCCTGGTGGAACCCGTACCACATGGCCACCAGGTGGGGCTGGCCGCCGGCCCCGATGGTGGCCACGTCCATGGTGCGCCGGCCCGCCAGGAACTCCTCCACCTCCCCGGCCGTCATGACGATCTGGTCCCGTCTGCTCATGCCGGGCGCCTCAGGCTCCCATGGGCCGGAGCAGCTCGGGCACCACCGGGCAGTCGGCCCGGCGGAGGGCGTCGTCGGCCGACTCGGGGCCGGCGGGGCCGACGACCTGGTCCACCAGGTCCAGGGGCAGCACCTCCCAGGCACGGTCCCAGGGCTCGTCGGGATCGTCGTCGAGACGCCTGGCCATGGCCTCCCACAGCCGGGCCGGGAGCACCCGGCCCACCCCGGCCACCAGCCACATGGGCACGCCGGCCGACCGGGCCACGGCGGCGGCGGCCCACGACCCGGCCACGGCCACCGCCCCGTCGTGCGGCCCGTCCCGCGGCTCGCTCCCGTCCCTCCTCCCCCGGCCGAGAGCCAGGGCCTCGACCAGGACCACGTCGGCCGAGGACACGGCCTGGGCCAGCCCGGCCTCGGGTATGTCGACCACGTCCCCGCCCCCCGACCGCAGGCGCCGGGCCAGGCCGCTCCCGTCGCCCAGGGCGTCCACCAGGAACACGGCCAGGTCGCCCCGCCGGCGCAGGGCCGAGCCAACCAGCTCGGGCCACCCGAGCACGACCACCGCGGCCGACTCCGGCAGCTCGGCCGCGAGGCAGCCGGCCGTCGGGTCGCCGTCCAGCTCGTCGGCCGACCGCCAGGCCTCGGCGGTCGGGTCGGAGGCCGAGAGCATCCGCGACGCCAGCCACCACATGGGCCCGACCTGGGGGTGGCGGTCGACCAGCCGCCGGCAAGCCGTCACCAGGGCTGCAGGCTCGTCGGCGAACCCGGCCAGGGCCCCGGCGGCCTCCCGGACCAGGGACGACGGGGGCGCACCCCCGGCCCGGGCCACGTAGCGCAGGCGCTCGATCGGGTGCACCGCGCCGACGTTAGAGGCAGCTGAGCTGGGCCGGCACCGCGGCTGTTCCTCCGGATCTGCCTCGGGCTACCCGACGATGCCGCCCCTGGTCATGGCCATGACGTCGAGGGCCCGGTCCACCTCGTCCTCGGACAGCAGGCCCTGCTCGAGGACCACCGTGCGCAGGTCCTTGCCCTCGGCCAGGGCGACCTTCACGACGCCGGCAGCCGCCTCGTAGCCGATGTAGGGGTTGAGGGCCGTGCCGATCGAGGGCGACGAGAGCGCGTAGGTGCGGCAGCGCTCCACGTCCGCCTCCATGCCGGACACGCACTTGTCGGCGAGGGCCCGGCTCACCGAGGCGAGCAGCCGGATCGACTCGAGGAGGTTGCGGGCGATGACAGGGAGCATGATGTTGAGCTCCAGGTTGCCGGCCGAGGCCCCGAACGCCACGGCGGCGTCGTTGCCGACGACCTGGGCCACGACCTGGCACACGGCCTCGGGCACCACGGGGTTGACCTTGCCGGGCATGATCGAGCTCCCGGGCTGCAGGTCGGGCAGGCGGATCTCGGAGAGGCCGCAACGGGGGCCGCTCGACATCCAGCGGAGGTCGTTCGCGATCTTGTAGAGAGAAATGGCAACGGTGCGCAGCGCACCCGATGCCTCCACCAGCGCGTCGCGCGCCCCCTGCGCCTCGAAGTGGTCCCTCGCCTCGGTGAGGGGCAGGCCCAGGGTCTCGGCCAGGCGGGCGACGACGGCACTCGCGAACCCGGGAGGGGCGTTGAGGCCGGTCCCGACGGCCGTGCCCCCGAGGGGCAGCTCGGCCACCCGGGGCAGGACGGCCCGCAGGCGCTCGACGCCGTGCTCGACCTGGGCGGCGTAGCCACCGACCTCCTGGCCCAGGGTCACCGGGGTGGCGTCCATCAGGTGTGTCCTGCCCGACTTCACCACGGACTCGAAGTCCGTCGCCTTGGCCCGGAGGGCGGCGGCCAGGTGCTCAAGGGCCGGGACGAGGACGACGATGATCCCTCTCGTGGCCGCAACGTGGATAGCCGACGGGAACGCGTCGTTGGACGACTGGGACGCGTTCGGCTGGTCGTTGGGGCGGATCTCCCGGCCCAGGCGCTCTGTGGCCAGGCTGGCCAGCACCTCGTTCATGTTCATGTTGGACGACGTGCCGGAGCCGGTCTGGTAGACGTCGATGGGGAAGTGCTCGTCCCACCGGCCCTCGGCCACCGCGGCCGCGGCCTCGTGGATCGCCTCGCCGACGTCGGAGTCGATGACCCCGAGGTCGGCGTTGACGGCAGCGGCCGCCCCCTTGATCGCGGCCAGGGCCGCGATCAGGTCCCTCCCGATGCGAAGGCCGGAGATCGGGAAGTTCTGGACGGCCCGCTGGGTCTGGGCCCCCCACCGGGCCGGGGCCGGGACGCGCACCTCCCCCATGGAGTCGTGCTCGATGCGGTGCTCGCCGGCGCTCATGGGAAGGACCGTAGTAGGGGCCGGGCGAGCGGGTGACGGGAGAGGGCCCCGCCGCCGAAGATTGCGATCGCGCGACAGGGTTGTTGCGGCGGCAGGCCCGCGTGGGTTAGGTTGCGATCCCGTTGTGAACTTCGTCACGAGCTCCACAGCGCGGGCGGCGGCAACGGGGGGCCTCTCTCCACGGAGAGCCGGCGTGCTCGCTGCAGCGCTTGCTGTCGTCCTCGTATTCCCGTTGCTGGCCCCGGCGAAACCGGCGAGGGCCGACACCATCGCCAGCAAGCGGGCTCAGGCGGCCCAGCTGGCGGCGGAGATCCAGGCGGAGGGGAACCGGGTCAACGCCCTCTCCGAGGCGTACGACGCAGCCCGGATCAAGGTCAGCCAGGTCGAGGACCAGGTGTCGGCGGCCAAGGCGGCAGTGGCCAAGACCGGCCGCCGGGTGACCTGGATCGAGGCCCACCTGCGCAAGGAGGCCATAGAGGCCTGGGTGGGCCAGGGCAACGGGGTGTCGACCGTCCAGTCCCTGCTCGAGGGCAACGTCAACAGCCTCGGCATCCGCCAGCAGTACCTCGACGCCGTGACCGGGAACCAGCAGGCCACGGTGGACAGCCTCCACATCGCCCGCCGGGCCGAGCAGGCCAAGCAGGCGGTGCTGGAGTCTGCCGAGAGCCAGGCCAAGGCCGCCCTCTCCTCGGTCGCCAACGACCGCCAGCAGGCGATCCAGGCCACCGACCAGTTGGAGGCCACCCTCGGCCGGGTCAAGGGCCAGCTCGCCCAGCTCGTCGCCGCCGCCCAGGCCCGGGCGGCGGCGGCACGCGAGGCGGCGGCACGGGCGGCCG
>JBOGGR010000402.1:0-24603 GCA_050744025.1 Acidimicrobiales bacterium | reverse complement strand
CCCCGACCGCCTCTGGCGCCACTTCCTCGACGACACCGGCACGGTCGTGGTGGCCAAGGACCACGTCCGGGTCGACCTCGACCTTCGGACCTACACCCCGGTGCTCATCGACGCAGGCTTCCCCGAGCTCGACCTCCCGGTCCCCTGGTGGGGCGGGCGCCGGCTGCGCTTCGGCTTCCCGCCGCGATGACCTCAGCCACCCGGCGGCGCTCCAGACCTCAGGGGGTTTTTTGTACCGAGGATCGAGGTTAGCCCGCTCTCGCCCACCGAGCCCGATCCTGGCAGCACCTGCAACCGGCGCGTCCCGAGACGCCTCCTAGAGCAGCTGAGCACCTCGTCTCGCCTCCTCGGCCCAGTCCGCTCCTACTCGGCCCTCCCGCCAGCTCCCCCGACTCGGCCATCGACCCCCAGCCAGACCGTTTCAGCCCCTCCTGGGCGGTCGCCCCCGCCCTATCGGTGGATTGAGGGTTAGGTTAGTTAGTTAGCCGCCGCCCCCCATCTGCTCCAGTACGACCGCCCAGGCATCCAACGCTGCGCCCAGCGTGGCGATCGACGGGATGGCCGCCACGTCAGGGCTCGAGCCCGGCACCGGCCGGTCTCCGGCTATCCACACCGGGCGTATGCCGGCACCGAGCGCCCCCTTGACGTCGCGCTCCCAGCTGTCGCCCACCATCACGGTCTCTTCTGCCCGGACCTCCAGGGCGTCGAGGACCAGCCTGAAGGCCTCGGGGGACGGCTTGCCCACCCCGGCCTCCCCTGAGATGACCACCGCAGCGAAGTAGCCGGCCAGGCCGGACTGGTCGAGCTTCAGGCGTTGGATGTCGGGGGGGCCGTTGGTCAACAGCCCCAGCCGGTAGCGCCCGGCACAGGCGCGGACCGCCTCGGCCGCGCCGTCGATGAGGGGATGCCCGGCCCGCTGGGCGTCCTCGTAGGCGGCGGCCATCGCTGGCGACAGGTCGGGATCGCCCACGCCCAGCTCGGCGAGGGCCGTCCTCCAGACCTGCTGGCGGTAGGCCGGCGCCCAGGCGGCCACGCCCCCCAGTCCCGGGTGGCAGCCGGCAAAGCTTGCCCACAGCCCTTCCCAGGAGGCGATGCCGAACCCGACCGCCACGCGGTGGCAGGGACCGGCGCGCCATGCCGCCCGGGCGGTGGCCAGGATCACCTCCTCCACCCGGCGCTCGGGGATCCCCGGCAACAGCTTGGCCACCGAGCGAAGCGAGGCGCGAGCCACCGCCTCCTCCACGATGAGGGTGTCGTCCAGATCGAGGATGACCACCCGCTGGGGCACCCCGCCGACTATACCGACGGCCCCGTAGGCGGCACCGGGACTCCGATGCCGGCCGTCCAGGAAGAGACGGTGGCAAGCGGCTGGCGGCCTGGCGCCCGCCCTGCCGCAGCACGGCCGGGCTCCTGCCGGCGGGCGACGAACACGAGCTCGAGGCCCGGGCGGTCGGGGGCCTCTCGCACCTCCTCGACGACGAGGCCGGCGCCGCGCAGCGACTCGGCCGTCTCGGCCCGGTCACGGAAGCGCAGCGTGGAGTCCGAGGCCAGGACGGCGCCGTCCTCCTCGAAGACGAAGGTGTGGCAGAACGAGACCAGCGGCAAGCGGAGACGGGTGAGCTGGATCCAGGTCTGCACAGCGCCCACGCCGGGGATCTCGACCCGGCGGAAGGTCTCCTCCCGGGTCCAGGCCCCTCCAGGCTTCCCGGGCCGGGTCACGTGTCTCGAACACGAGCAGGCCGGCGGGTCGCAGCGCGGCGCCGGCGGCTGCCAGCGTCGCCGACCACTCATCCCCGGTGAGGAACACCTGGGCGACGTTGCCGGTCATGGTCACCATGTCGACCTGCAGGGGCGGGAGAGCGCTCACGTCGCCCCCGACCCAGCGAACCCCGTCGGCTCCGGGCTTGCGGCAGGCCACCTCCAGGGAGGCGCCGGCCGGGTCCACCCCTGTGACCTCGATGCCGCGTAGGGCCAGACGGCAGGCGAGGGCCCCCGTGCCGCAGCCGATGTCGAGGACCGTGCTGGCGCCGAGCTCGTCGACCATGGCACATAGGCGTCCAGGTCCCTACGGTCGGGATCCAGGGGGTCGTAGATGTGGGCCAGGCGACGCTCGGCGAAGATGGCGTCAACCATGGCTGCGCCCTCCGGGGGCGCGATCGTGCTCGTCGAGGACGGCGCCGATCCGGCCGCGGGCGCCGAAGTTCCGAAGGCTGTGCTCAGGCTGGCGAGTCGACATCGAGCCCCCACGCCTGAGCCACCTCCTCAGGCGGTCGTCACTCATAGAAGACACTGAAGCACAATGCTCTCGACATGGAAGTCGTCGAGCTGGTTGCGCGCACTGGGGCATCGTGGCCCCCAGGCGCGAGGTAGTCTGGTTGCCTCGCATCCACAGCTGGAAGGGCGCTGTCACCCCGAGAACGCGGAGCCTCTATGCTCCACCCACCGTATCTACGAGGTAGTGTGGGCGGATGGCCAGCATCCCCATCGCCCAGGCTGCCCAGCTGCTCGGGGTGAGCCCCGACACAGTGAGGCGCTGGGCCGACAGCGGCCGCTTGGTGGCCACGAGGACCCCTGGCGGGCGACGGGTGATCGACGGAGCAGAGCTGGCCCGCTTCTCCGCCGACCAGGCCCGCCCGGTGGAGCTGCCGCCGGTGGGGGCCGAGTCTGCCCGGAATCGCTTCACCGGCATCGTGACCAAGGTCACGAGGGACGAGGTCATGGCCCAGGTGGAGATACAGGCCGGTCCCTACCGCCTGGTCTCCCTCATGAGCCGGGAGGCGGCCGACGAGCTCGGCCTCGACCCGGGCGTCGTGGCCGTCGCCGCCGTCAAGGCCACCAACGTCATCGTCGAGCTCCCCCAGACCTGAGTCGAGCTCCCCCAGACCTGAGAGGACAGGACCCGATGCGACCTCGTCGATCCGCCCTCCTGCTCGCCGTGGCCACCGTCGTCCCCCTGGCCGCCGCCTGCGGCTCCTCGACGCCCAGCCCCGCAAAGGCCACGACGACCACGGCCAGCTCGTCTTCGAGCACGGGGCCGACGGTTGCCCCCAAGGGCCACGGCAAGGTCGCCGTCCTCTACGCCGGGTCCCTGATCGACCTCATGGAGCACCATGTGGGGCCGGCCTTCGACGGGGCCACCGGCTACACCTTCCAGGGGTTCGCCGGGGGGTCGAAGGCCCTGGCCAAGGAGATCAAGGGCAAGGTGCGCCAAGGCGACGTGTTCCTCTCGGCAAGCCCCAAGCCGAACCTCGACCTGGAGGGCAAGGCTAACGGGAGGTGGGTCTCCTGGTATGCCACCTTCGCCACCTCACCGCTCGTCATCGGCTACGACCCCAAGAGCCGCTTCGCCTCACAGCTCGAGACCAAGCCGTGGTGGCAGGTCGTTACAGAGCCCGGGTTCGAGCTGGGCCGGACCGACCCCAAGCTGGACCCCAAGGGGGCGCTCACCGTGGAGGCCCTCGACCAGGCGGCTGCGGCCCACCACGACCCGGCCCTGGCCGAGCTGGCAAAGGGCACCTCGGGGGTCTTCCCCGAGACGGACCTGGTGGGCCGCCTCCAGGCCGGCCAGCTCGACGCCGGGTTCTTCTACTCGGTCGAGGCGGCAGCCGTCCACCCCTCCCTCCCCACCCTGTCGATCAGCCCCGTCCACCTCGCGGCCACCTACACCATCACCGTCCTGCGGGGCGCGCCTGACCGCTCCGGAGCCGTGGCCTTCCTCGGGTACCTGCTGGGGCCCGGCGCCGAGGCCACACTCGCCGCCGCCGGCCTGCACGAGATGAAGCCCTCCCTCTCGGGCCAGTCCTCCGACGTCCCGAGCGGGCTCCGCCCCGTCCTGCCCCTCTCGCCTTGATCGGCCCGGCCCTTCGGGTGGCGGCCCCCCCGCCCGCCCGGATCGGGAAGGCGCAGTGGAGAGGGCCCCTCCCCTGGCTCGGGGGCCTCCTGGCCCTCTACCTGCTCGTCCCGATCGCTGCCCTCCTCCCCCGTCTCGGCCATGCCCGGTTCGGGGCGCCGGGCCTGGGTGCGGCCCTCGGCGTCTCGGCCCTCACGGCCACCATCTCCTCGGCCCTGATCGCCCTCGGCGGCATCCCCCTCGCCTACCTGCTCTCGCGAGCCCGGGGCCGGGCGGCCCACGTACTCGGGGTGGCCGTCCAGCTGCCGCTGGCCCTGCCGCCGCTCATGAGCGGCATCCTCCTGATCGAGGTGGTGGGGCCCTACACCCCGCTCGGCCGGGCCCTCGGGGGCCGGCTGACCGACACCCTCGCGGGGATCGTGCTGGCCCAGACCTTCGTGGCCGCCCCGTTCCTCATCGTGTCCGCCCGCTCCGCCTTTGCGACCATCGACCCGGCGCTCACCGACGTGGCAGCCACGCTCGGCCACCGCCACTGGGCCCGGTTCACCCGGGTCAGCCTCCCCCTCGCGGCCCCTGGGATCCGGGCGGGGCTGCTGCTCTCGTGGCTGCGGGCCTTCGGCGAGTTCGGCGCCACCATCATCCTCGCCTACCACCCCTACTCGCTGCCCGTGTTCACCTTCGTGCAGTTCACCGGGACGGGCCTGCAGGCCACGCTGGCCCCCACCGCGGTCGCCCTCGGTGCCGCAGGGGCCGTGCTCGTCCTGGCCAACTGGGCCCCGTGGCATTGGCTGACCCGGCTGGTCCCCGCCGCCCCGGCCCGGGGCCGGGGGCCGGTCCGGCCCGGCGCAGCCCCCGCCGGGAGCGCTGGAGCGGCCCGGCCCGTCGCAGCCCCAGCCTGCTCGGCCGATCGGCAGGGCGGCCGCCAGCCGCCGGTGGGCCGCCAGCCGCCCGTCGCCTTGAGCTTCGTGCTCGACGCCGGCCTGGGCTCCTTCCGCCTGCGCCTCGCCCACGCTGCCGAGACGCCCCACCTCGCCCTGCTCGGGCCTTCGGGGGCCGGCAAGTCCATGACCCTGCGTTGCCTGGCCGGGCTCCTCGGGCCTCGGGTGGGCGAGGTCCGCCTCGGCACGGTGGACCTCGGTGGGGTCGCTCCCGAGGCACGCAACATCGGCTACGTGCCCCAGGACGCCGCCCTCCTGCCCCACCTGAACGTGTGGCGTCAGGTGCTCTTCGGGGTCGACGCCGATCCCCGTCTGGCTGCCTGGTGGCTGGGCCGCCTCGGGCTCTCCGGCCTGGAGGACCGCCTTCCCGACCAGCTCTCCGGCGGGCAGCGCCAGCGGGTGTCCCTGGCCCGGGCCCTGGCCCGGAACCCACGGCTCCTCCTCCTGGACGAGCCCTTCTCCTCTCTCGACGCCCCCGTGCGGGAGGAGCTGCGACGGGAGGTGCGGCGCCTGCAGCGGGAGACCGACGTGGCGACGGTCCTCGTGACCCACGACCCGCAGGAGGCGGCCCTGCTCGCCGAGGAGGTCGTGGTGCTGGAGGCGGGGGTGAGCCTCCAGGCCGGCACCCGCCGAGCGGTCTTCACCCGGCCCGCCGCGCCCGAGGTGGCCCGGCTGCTGGGCATGGCCAACCTGCGCACTGGGCGCATGGTGGGCCAGGCGGAGATCGAGACCGACGGCACGCGCCTGGCAGTGGCCGCACCACGCCAGGCGGCAGCCGCACCGGGCCAGGCGGCAGCCGGACCGCTCCAGGCGGCGGACGCGCCCGCCATCTCTCCCGGCACACCGGTGGCCTGGTGCGTGTGGCCCGAACGGGTCGAGCTGCACGACGAGCCGGCCCCCCCTCCGACCGAGGCCACCGCGCCCACGTACTGGGCCACGGTGCTCGACGCGGTCGATCTCGGGCCGTCGACGGAGGTCGTCGTCCGCCTCGACGGCGGCCTGGAGCTGACCCTGCGCACGGCCGGCGGGACCAGCGTCGCGCCGGGCCAGCGCCGTCAGGTCCAGATACCGGTAGCAGCCATCAGCCTCTGGCCGTCCGGATCCGGCGGCGCCGTCGCGATCCGGCCGGGCGCTTGACGCCCGCCTGCGCCCCGACCGGGCCGGCGGAGCGAGGGAGGAGGTGGCCGCTCGGCGCGGTGTCGATCCCCATCTTCATGCTGCTGATCGATAGCGGGGTCGTGAACGTTGCCCTGCCCGACATCCAGTCCCAGCTCCACGCCACCTTCGCCAACCTGGAGCGGGTGGTCAACGCCTACGCCCTGACCCTCGCCGCCCTCCGGGCCGAGGTGGGCCGGGCGGCCCGTTCCGCCTTCGCCACCGGGCTCGACGAGGTGCTCTGGATCACTGGCGTCGTGGCACTCGTGGGCGCGCCCTGCCTGGTGCTCATCCGCCGGCGGGACCTGGTCTCGGGCCAGGGCAATCCCCCGGCCACCCGGCCCGACGCCCCGCACCCGCCCACGGGCTGAGCGTCCGCGCCAGCGCGGTCGCTACCGCCGGGCCGACGCCACCAGGGCGGCGAGGCGGCGGACCCCCTCGACCATCACGTCGTCGGCCAGGGCATACGAGAAGCGCCCGTAGCCGGGCGCGCCGAACGCCTCCCCCGGGACGAAGGCCACCTTGGCCTGGTCCAGCACCACCTCCGCCAGCTCCAGCGTGGTCGCCGGCCGGCGACCGGCGAACGGGACCCCGACAAGGCCCTCCAGGGACGGGAAAGCGTAGAAGGCCCCCTCGGGCTCGCGGCAGGAGACGCCCGGTATCTCGTCGAGCATCGACCAGATGCGCCTCCGACGGCGGTCGAAGGCGGACCGCATCGTGGCCACCGCCGACAGGTCGCCCGACAGCGCCTCGACGGCGGCCCGCTGGGCCACGTTGGAGACGTTGGAGGTGGCGTGGGACTGGAGGTTGGTGGCCGCCCTCACCACGTCCGGCGGGCCGATGAGCCAGCCCACCCGCCAGCCGGTCATGGCATACGTCTTGGCCACCCCGTTCACGACCAAGCAGCGGTCCGCCAGCTCGGGGACGGCCACAGGCATCGACACCGCCCGGCGCCCGTCGTAGACGAGGTGCTCGTAGATCTCGTCGGTCAGCACCCACAGGCCGGCCTCGGCCGCCCACCGGCCGATCTCCGCCACCTGGTCGGGGGGGTAGACCGCGCCGGTCGGGTTAGACGGGGAGACGAAGAGGAGGACCTTGGTGCGGGGCGTCCGGGCCGCCTCCAGCTGGTCGACCGTGACCCGGAACGCCTGGCCGGCCCCCGCCATCACCGCGACCGGCACCCCACCGGCCAGGGCGACCGCCTCGGGGTAGCTGGTCCAGTACGGCGCCGGCACCAGGACCTCGTCACCGTCGTCGAGGAGCGTGGCGAACGCCTCCAGGATGGCGTGCTTGGCGCCGTTGGTGACGAGGACCTGGGACGGGGCCACCTCGAGGCGGGAGTCCCGTGCCGTCTTGGCGGCGACGGCCTCCCTCAGCTCGGGGAGCCCGCCCGTGGGCGTGTAGTGGTGGGAGCGGGGGTCCCGGCAGGCTGCAACGGCCGCCTCGACGATCGGCTCGGGGGTGGCGAAGTCCGGCTCACCGGCCCCGAAGCCGATGACGTCCTCCCCGGCCGCCTGGAGGGCCCTGGCCCTGGCGTCCACGGCGAGGGTGGCGGACTCCGCCACCGCGGCCACCCGGGCCGAGACCCGGCGGTGCTTGGTTGCAGTCAGTGAGGTCACGCCTGCCATGCTGGCACAGTGATCCCCACCACCAGCGGCAATTCCCCCGTCCCCGACGTCCGGATCCCGGACCAGCTGCTCCCCCGGGACGGCCGCTTCGCCTCCGGGCCCTCCAAGGTCCGGCCCGAGGCGGTGGCCGCCCTGGCCGAGGCCGCCCCGACGTACCTCGGGACCAGCCACCGCCAGTCGGCCGTGAGATCGATGGTGGGCCGCCTGCGCTCGGGCATCTCAGCCCTGTTCTCCGTGCCCGACGGCTACCAGGTGGTGCTGGGCAACGGGGGGACCACGTGCTTCTGGGACGTGGCCGCCTTCGGCCTTATAGAGAGGCGCAGCCAGCACCTCTCGTTCGGCGAGTTCTCGTCCAAGTTCGCCCACGTGGTCGGCGCCGCGCCCCACCTGGACGAACCGGACGTCGTCGAGGCGCCGGTCGGAACCCACCCCCTGCCCCGCCCCGACCCCGATGTCGACCTGTACGCACTCACCCACAACGAGACCTCCACCGGCGTGGCCATGGAGGTCCGCCGGCCCGGCGGCGCCGGGGGCCTGGTCGCTGTGGACGCCACGTCGGCCGCCGGGGGGTTGAGGGTCGACATCAGGGAGGCCGACGCCTACTACTTCGCCCCCCAGAAGTGCTTCGCCTCCGACGGCGGCCTGTGGGTGGCCGTGCTCTCCCCCGCCGCCCTGGACCGCGTCGCCGCCATCGCCGCCTCGGGACGGTGGATCCCCGGCTTCCTCGACCTGTCCACTGCCGTCGAGAGCTCGGCCAAGGACCAGACCTGCAACACGCCGTCCCTGGCCACGATCTTCCTCATGGTGGACCAGGTGGAGTGGATCCTCGCGAACGGCGGCCTCGAGTGGGCCGCCTCGCGCTGCGACCGGTCGGCGGAGGCCGTTTACGGCTGGGCCGAGGCGTCCCCGTACGCCTCCCCGTTCGTGGCGAAGCCCGGCGAGCGCAGCCACGTGGTGGCCACCGTCGACCTCGACGACGCCGTCGATGCCCTCGTCGTTGCCCAGGTGCTGCGGGCCAATGGCGTCCTCGACACCGAGTCCTACCGCAAGCTGGGCCGTAACCAGCTGCGCATCGCGATGTTCCCCGCCATCGACCCCGAGGACCTCGTGGCCCTCACCCGCTGCATCGACCACGTCGTGGGGGTCCTGGCGGGCTAGACCCGCGCTGAAGGCGTTGGAGACTGTCGGCGAGCGTTGACATTGGCCGGGGGCGGCCTCATACTGAGGCTCTCCGGCAGGCAGCGGGTCGCGTCGAGCGGATGTACGGGGGAGGATGGCCATGACGGACGCCGTTTTGAGCGCGCTCGGACCGCCGAAGTCCGCCGTCGAGCCGGCACCTCGGCCCGCCGTTCAGATCGTCCCGGTTCGCGGCCTGCCCTTCGTGGTCGTCATCATCGGCCTCCTCGTCGCCGCCATCGCCAC
Source organism: Acidimicrobiales bacterium (assembly GCA_050744025.1). GTDB lineage: Bacteria > Actinomycetota > Acidimicrobiia > Acidimicrobiales > JAJPHD01 > JBOGGR01. Next base: position 15,610 of record JBOGGR010000402.1, on the reverse strand, counting down.
CAACTCGCGCTGGGCCCTCGACTTCTTCCACGTCGCCGGCGGGGGGCTGTGGACCGGGGTCGACCTGTTCGTCGGTCTCGTCCTCGGTCCGATCCTCGGCCGGCTGTCGGTGGCCGCCCGCGTCGAGTTCTCGATCCGGTTCATGCCGAAGATGGTCCTGATCATGCCGACGCTGGTCACCGTGACGCTGGCCGCTGGCTGGCAGCTGGCCCGACATCTGGGGAACCTGAGCGCCGGCTACCCCCAGCACGGGTGGCTGGTCGCCTCCTACGTGGTGGTCGGCGTCATGACGGTGGTGGCCCTCGGCCTCCTGGAGCCGGCCAACCTCGCGGTCCTCTTCGAGCTGAGGAAGCCCCGGCCCGACGGCCAGCTCATCGCCAGGCTCATGCGCCGGTTCATCTACGCCGCCGGGGTCACCGGGGTCATGCAGGTGGCCACGCTCGTGATCATGACGAAGGTGGCGTCGTCGTGACAGACGCCCCCGTGGTCGAGGGCGCCGGCCGGCGGCTCCCGCCGATCGTCCAGATGGGGGTGGTGTGCCTCGGCCTGGTGGTGATAGGGGGGATCTATCTCGCCGCCAACCTCCCGCGTCCCCCGGCCCTGGCCCCTGCCGTCGGCGTCCTCGCCTCCGCCGGCCTGATCCTGGTCGCCAGCATGGCCATGCTCTCCCGCGTGCAGGAGTTCGCCTGGGCCAAGTTCTTTCTCGTAGGCCGCTGGGCCCTGGCCGCCTACGTGGTCGTGGCCGGGATGCTCGAGTACATCTTCGTCCTCGACCACACCCGCGGAGCAGTCCTGGCGGTGCTCACCCTCATGCTCGTCGTGTACGCCGTGGACATACCGATGCTCCTCGCATTCTCGGTCGCCCGCTACCACCCGGCGGGGCCCGAAGCCGAGGACCAAGGTCTCCCGCACGGGCGCTGAGCCGCCGGCCGGCGGGCGCGGTCGCCCTTACAGGCCGACCAGGCGCTGGACGGTGGCGGTGGTAGCCGGGCCGTCGTAGGAGAGCTGGCCGTCGCGAAGGCCGAGGCAACGGTCGGCCTGGGAGACGAAGTCGAGGGAGTGGGTGGCGATCAGCACCGTGGCTCCCCGCTTGGACTCCTCCTCGAGGAGCTCGAGCAGTGCCGCCCTGCCCGGCGCGTCGAGGCCGACGAACGGCTCGTCCACCAGCAGCACCTGGAACGGCCGGCACAGCCCGAGGGCGATGGCCGTCTTCTGGCGGAGGCCACGGCTGAAGCGGGAGGGGAGGTCGTCGGCCCGGTGGTCGAGGCCCAGGCGCTCCAGCACCTCCCAGCCCCGGTCGACCCAGTCGCCCGCACCGTGGAGGCGGGCCACGTACTCCAGGTGCTCGATGACCGACAGGTCGTCGTACAGCACGGGGTTGTCGGAGATGTAGGAGGTCACCGACCGGGCCTCCAGCGACCCGGCCACCGCCCCCAGCACCCGCACCTCGCCGTCGGTCGGCTCCAGGAGCCCGGCCGCGACACGGATGAACGTGGTCTTGCCCGAGCCGTTGGGGCCCACCACGACCACCCGCTGGCCCCGATTGACCTTGACGGTGAACTTCTCCAGGGCGACGAGGTCCCCGTAGTCCTTGGTCAGCCCGTTGGCCACCACGGCCGGCGTGCCCTTCCCGGCCCGCTCCGGGCTCATGGGTGCACCAGCGGCGCCGCGGCCGGATCCCTCAACGCTGCCCCAGGCGCTCGGCAGGCGGCCCCGCCACCCGACTCGGGCGCCGGGACAGCCACCCGAAGGCGCCGAGCGGGGCGATCAGGCAGGCCACCGCCGGGTTGATGACCGCCTCCACCGGCAGCTGGTGGTGCACGGCGGCGTGGTGGGCCACGAGTATCGGGATGAGGCCGATGAAGGCTATGGCCGGGGGCATCAGCTCCCGGGCCAGGACCTTCATGCCTGTCAGCTCGGGCGTCACGATGTCCGTCTCCATGCCCTTCGGCTCGCGGGCGACGCTGACCGCAGCCCCGCCCACGGCGGCCAGGGCGGCCGGCACGACGGTCGCCCCCCCGATGGCGGCCACCAGGTCGAGCTGGCCGCCGAAGGCCAGGGCCACGGCCAGGCCGACCAGGGCCACCAGGATCATCAGCACCGACGGCACTATCAGGTGGCGGACCTGGACCCAGCCCTCGGCGTGGGGGAAGGACGACAGACGGTCGGTGCGGTCGACCTCCTGTGACAGTGGCTCTACTGCGTCGAGGGCGGCCACCCACAGGGCCAGCGCTGCCACCACCACGAGCGGGGTGGTCCCGTTCCAGACCAGACGCATGCACACCCCGGCAACCGCTCCCAGCACCACCAGCCGGATGAGCCGCCTCGCTGGCCACCGCAGGATGCCCTGCCAGCCCCGCTTCCAGATGGCGAAGGCCAGGTTGTGCCCGGGCCGGCGGCCGAGTGGCAGCCACGGCTGGCTGCGGGGGCGCTCCTGGGAGAGCTGGCGGCGCAACACCATCACGGCCCGCAGGTCCCGGGTCGTGGCCGCGAACCGGAGCTGGCCCACCAGCGTGGCCCGCCGCTCGGCCGCCTCCAGCGACAGGCCCCCGATCAGGCTCACGCCCAGCCCGCCGATGGCCACGCACACGACCACCCCGATCAGGGCCTCCCCCTGGACGTGCATGGGCCACAGGGCCAGCTCGCCGAGGAACGTGAGAGGGGACGTCCGCATGGTCCGGAGCAGGTCGGCCACGGACCAGCCGATGACGGCCAGCCCGACCAGGCCGGCCAGGTAGCGGTGCACACGCCGGCCCGAGCCGGCCAGGCCCGCCCCCACGGCGGCGACCGCCGCCAGGCCGCCCGTGACGGCGCACGCGACCACCCAGGCCACCGGGGCCCCGGGCAGGACCCGCCAGGCCACGACCCCGATCACCGCTCCCAACGCCCCCCCGGCGAAGCCCCCGAAGCGCAGCTGCTGCATGGCCGGTCCCCGCAGTGCCACGCCACGGTCCACCGGAGCCAGCAGGAGGTGGCGGACGTCGGCGGCCTCCAGCGCGAGGGGGCCGCCGCGTCCCGCCGAGCGCAGGGCGATCGCCACCCCGGCGGCGACGACCAGCCCGATCACGGCTGGCCCGTGCTGGCTCACCTGGGCCAGCCGGGTCCCGCTGACAGCCTTGTCCCCGGTGACCCCGGAGAGGAGGACGATGGCGATGCCGGCGCCTATGGCAGTGAGGTAGGCCCGGTACAGCGCCTCGAAGAAGTCGATGTGGGCGATGCGGTGCCTGAACCTCGCCCGGCGCAGCGCCGTGACGGCGCGCGGGTCCACGGCGACGGTCATCGTCCACGACGGTAGCCGACCTGCCGTCCCCCTGGCAGCAGCATGTCCGCGGCGGCTACAGCCGTCGGCTGGCCCACCTGGGGCACGTGCGGGACCGCCAGTCCGAGCCCAGCCCGCCCGGCCACCAGCTGGACGGGACCTGTCGAGAGCTTGCTGCCTGGTGCCGTCCTGATTCGGCACCGCCGGGGCGGCGCCGGGCAGACGAGGCCGCGGTTCGGCCGCGGCCCCCGGCCTCAGCAGGCTCCCTGCATCCTCGCCGCGTCGAGGACGTTCTGGAGGAGGCACGCCCGGGTCATGGGCCCGGTGCCGCCTGGCATGGGCGTGATGGCACCCGCCACCGCCGCCACCTCGTCGAAGGAGACATCCCCCCTGATGCGGCCGCCAGCCCGGCTGGTCCCGACGTCGACGACCGCGGCCCCGGGCTTGACGTGGCCCGCCCCGATCAGGCCGGCCACACCCACCGCCGCCACGAGGATGTCGGCCTCCCTCGTGAGGGCGGCCAGCTCGGGCGTGCGGGAGTGGGCCAGGGTGACGGTGGCATCGGTGCCCTTGGCCCCGAGGAGGAGGGCCATGGGCAGGCCGACCAGGGTCGAGCGGCCCACCACCACGGCCCGGCGGCCCGCGACCGGCACCGAGTAGCGGTCGAGAAGGGCCATCACGCCTCGGGGCGTGCAGGGGACGTGGCCGGGCAGCCCGCGGACCAGGCGTCCCAGGCTCGTCTCGGTCAGGCCGTCCACGTCCTTGGCGGGAGGGACGAGACGGAGGACGGGCTCTGGGTCCAGGCCGTCAGGCAGCGGGAGCTGGACCAGGATCCCGTGGACGCCGGGGTCGGCGGCCAGCGACGCCACCACCTCCTCCACCTGGCCCTGGGCCGCCGCAGCCGGGAGCTCCACGTCCCGGGACAGCATCCCCACCGCCTCGGCGTCCCGGTGCTTGCCGCTCACGTAGATCCGGCTGGCCTCGTCGTCGCCGACCAGGACCGTGGCCAGGGTGACGGGCGGGCGGCCGAGGCTGGCCAGCTCGGCGGCCAGGCGGCCCTTGGTCTCGCTGGCCAGCAGCTTTCCGTCGAGCAGGACAGCCCCTCCCGGGGCGCGCGCGACCACCTCGGGGAGGGAGGCGGCCAGTGCTCGGCCCTACCGCCGGCCGAGAGCGTGGGCCACGTTGATGGTGGCGATGGCCCCCCAGGCCACCACGATCCCGATCATGGCCTCGATGCCGCCGTGAAGCGTCCCGCCGATGGCGCCGCTGACCGGGATCCCCAGGGCGATCGACCAGAGGGCGAGGCTCTCCCCGCTCCCCCTGCGGCCGCGCCTCCGGCCTGCCTGGCGGGCCAGGGAAACCGAGCCGTCGTGCACCTGGTCCCCGTGGTGCCGGGCCCCCTCGGCCACACGGGCGTCGACCCGGGCGTCGATCCCCCTGGCCACGTTGTCGAGGAACGACTCGACCAGCGCCGGCTCGTACTCCTCGCCGAGCTCCCTGCGGGCGGCCAGGCTGGCCGCCAGCTCTTCACGCACGTGGGTTCGGCTGGGCACGCCGCCAGTGTCCCATCGGGACCGGGCCGGTTCAAGCCCCGGCTCCTGGCCTATCCTCCTCGCGTCCCCTCCGTCGCCCGCCACCAGGAGGAACCATGGTCTCGGAGCTGTTCGATCCCCTGGCCTGGCGCCCCGTCGAGGGCCTCGGGCTCACCGACATCACCTACCACCGGGCCCGCGACCAGGCCACCGTGCGGATCGCCTTCGACCGCCCCGAGGTCCGCAACGCGTTCCGGCCCCGCACCGTGGACGAGCTGTACCGGGCCCTCGACCACGCCCGGACGAGCCCGGACGTCGGCTGCGTGCTCCTCACCGGCAACGGCCCGTCCCCCACAGACGGCGGCTGGGCATTCTGCTCGGGCGGCGACCAGCGCATCCGGGGCCGGGACGGCTATCGCTACGCCGAAGGGGAGACGGCCGACACCGCCGACCCGGCCCGGGCCGGCCGGCTGCACATCCTGGAGGTCCAACGCCTCATCCGGTTCATGCCCAAGGTCGTGATCTGCGTGGTGCCCGGCTGGGCGGCCGGCGGCGGCCACAGCCTGCACGTGGTCTGCGACCTCACGCTCGCGAGCGCCGAGCACGCCCGGTTCAAGCAGACCGACGCCGACGTGGCCAGCTTCGACGGGGGCTTCGGCTCCGCCTACCTGGCCCGCATGGTCGGCCAGAAGCGGGCTCGGGAGATCTTCTTCCTGGGGCGGGCGTACACGGCCGAGGAGGCCCACCGGATGGGGATGGTGAACGCCGTCGTCCCCCACGCCGACCTCGAGCGCGAGGCCCTGGCCTGGGCCGCCGAGGTCAACGCCAAGAGCCCGACCTCCCAGCGCATGCTGAAGCTCGCCTTCAACATGGTGGACGACGGCCTGGTCGGCCAGCAGCTGTTCGCCGGCGAGGCCACCCGGCTCGCATACATGACCGACGAGGCGGCCGAGGGCCGCGACGCGTTCCTGGAGAAGCGCCGCCCCGACTGGTCCCGGTTCCCCCGCTACTTCTGAGTCGATCAGGTGGGGGAGGTGATAGCAGTTTTGGTCGTCCTGCGACGCGAACCGCTATCACCTCGGTCCCGGCCGGGTTGCCGTCCCCGAGGTGGCAGCGGCCGCCGGGAGGCGCCACCGCGGCCCGATGCTGCACCCGATCTGCATGCAGCACCCGCTGCCGGGTGCAGGGGCCAGCCCCCGGGCGCTCAACCGCCGGCCGGGCCGTCGGCGAAGCGGGCCCGCAGGTCCTTCTTCGAGAACTTGCCGGTGGAGGTCTTGGGCACCTCGTCGATGAAGACCACCTCGTCGGGAAGCCACCACTTCGCCACCCGGGGAGCGAGGAACTCGATGACCTCCTCCCTCGTGAGCGCCTCCCCGGCCTTGGGCACCACGCACGCGAGGGGCCGCTCCACCCACCGCTCGTGGGGCACGGCGATGACGGCGGCCTCGGCGACCTTGGGGTGGGCCATCAGCTCGTTCTCGAGGGCCACCGAGGAGATCCACTCGCCGCCCGACTTGATCAGGTCCTTAGTCCGGTCGACCAGGCGGATGTAGCCCTCCGGAGAGATGGTGGCCACGTCCCCCGTCCGGAGCCACCCGTCCGACGTGAACGACTCCTGCGACCGCGGGTCGTCGTAGTAGTCCCGGGCCACCCACCCCCCGACGGCCTGCAGCTCGCCCCTCGCCCGGCCGTCCCAGGGGAGCTCGTCCTCGGTCCCGGGCTCGACGATGCGGACCTCCACCCCCGGCACCACCACGCCCTGCGTGGCCCGCAGGTCGGCTAGGTCCTCGTCGGGCAGGCCGGCCAGGGTCGAGGCGACCCGGCAGACCGAGGCCAGCGGGTGGGTCTCGGTCATCCCCCAGGCCTGGAGGAGGGGGACGCCCACCTTGGCCCGGAACCCCTCCGACAGCGCCTTGGGCACGGCCGAGCCCCCGCACAGGATGCGGTCGAGGCTCCCGAGGTCGTGGCCGTCCAGCTCAGCCAGCACCCCCATCCAGATAGTGGGGACCCCGGCGGCCAGCGTCACCCTCTCGCCCTCGATGAGGGCGATCAGGGCGCCCGGGGACAGGTCGGACCCGGGGAACACGAAGCTAGAGCCGGCCATGACCCCGGCATGGGCAAGGCCCCACGCGTTCGCGTGGAACATGGGCACGATCGGCAGGACGACGTCGGACTCCGACACCCCGAGGGTGTCGGACATGAGGGCGCCCATCGAGTGCAGGACCGTGGAGCGGTGGGAGTAGACCACACCCTTCGGGTGGCCGGTAGTGCCCGACGTGTAGCAGATGGCGGCGGCCGTGTCCTCGTCGCCCACCGACAGCTCCACCGGGTCGGCGCCGGCGAGCAGCCCCTCGTAGTCGGACACCCTCGGGTCGTCGGGGACCTCGCCCTGACCGTCGTCCATGACCACGACGTGGCGGACGCTGCGGAACGTGGGCAGGAGCGGCCAGAGGACCTCGAGCAGCGACCGGTCGGCGATGATCACCTCGTCCTCGGCGTGGTTGACGATGTAGGTGAGCTGCTCGGGGAACAGCCTGACGTTGAGCGTGTGGAGCACCCGCCCGGTGCCCGGGATCGCGAAGTAGCACTCGAGGTGGCGGGCGGTGTTCCAGGCGAACGTGCCCACCCGCCCGTCAGGGGAGACCCCGAGGTCGTCGAGCACCCCGCCCAGGCGACGGGTCCGCTCGGCCCACGCCCCCACCGTGGTGCGCTCGAGGCCGCTCCGGCCGGCCGTCACGATCCCCTTCTCGGAGAACAACCGCTCCGCCCGCCGGAAGATCGTCGGAACGGTCAGCGGGTAGTCCTGCATGAGGCCTTCCATCGTCCCCACCCCTCGGTCGAGCTCTCGGACAGGGAGAGTATGCCCCGCCCGGCCCTCCGCGGGGCCCACGCGCCGGGCCCACGCCCCGCCGGCCTCCGGCCCTCGCCGGGCCCCGCCGGGCCCACGCCGGACCCGCCGCCGGCCCGCCACCGCCGCCGGCCCGCCACCGTCGCCGCCGCCACCGGCCCGCCGCCGGCCCGCCGGCAGCTATCCCCCCGAGACGTCCTGGAAGCGAGGCCGGCCCCCGCCGACGAAGGGCATCATCTCCCGCAGCTCGGCCCCCACCGCCTCCACCGGGTGCCGGGCGGCCTCCTCGCGCAGCTGGTTGAACCGGGGCCGCCCGGCCCGGTTCTCGGCCATCCACTCCCGGGCGAAGGAGCCGTCCCTGATCTCGGCCAGGATCCGGCGCATCTCGTCCCTGACGTGGTCGTCCACGATGCGCGGGCCGCGGGTCATGTCGCCGTACTCCGCCGTGTCGGAGATCGAGTAGCGCATGCCGGCGATGCCCTGCTCGTACATGAGGTCGACTATGAGCTTCACCTCGTGGAGGCACTCGAAGTACGCCGACTCCGGCGCGTAGCCGGCCTCCACCAGGGTGTCGAAGCCGGCCGTGACGAGGGAGGTCAGCCCGCCGCAGAGCACCACCTGCTCGCCGAAGAGGTCGGTCTCGGTCTCCTCGGCGAACGTGGTCTCGAGCACGCCTGCCCTGGTCGACCCGATGGCGTGGGCGTAGGAGAGGGCAAGGTCCCTGGCCCGGCCGGAGGCGTCCTGCGACACGGCGACGAGGGACGGCACCCCGCCCCCCTCCACGTAGGTCCGGCGCACGAGGTGGCCCGGCCCCTTGGGGGCGACCATGGCCACGTCCAGCCCGGGGGCCGGCCTGATCTGGTCGAAGCGGATGTTGAACCCGTGGGCGAAGAGGAGGGCGTCGCCCTCGCCGAGGTGGGGGGCGATCTCGGCCTCGTACACGGCCGCCTGCTCGGTGTCGGGCAGGAGCATCATGACCACGTCGGCCTCGGCGGCAGCCTCGGCGACCCCGGTCACCCGCAGGCCGGCCTCGGCCGCCTTGACCCGGGACGGCGACCCGGCCCGCAGCCCCACCCTCACGTCCACGCCGGAGTCGGCGAGGTTCAGGGCGTGGGCGTGCCCCTGGGAGCCGTAGCCCATGACGGCCGCCGTGCGCCCGGCCATGAGGCTGGGATCGGCGTCCTTCTCGTAATAGAGCACGGCCATGTCAGCTCACCTTCCCACTCACGCGTCGCAGCCCCCGCGGAGCCTGCTTCTCCAGGCGGGGCAGGGCTACCCGGCCCGTCCGCTGGAGCTCGACGATCCCGAAGGCTGCCACGAGCTCCTCGAAGTCGTCGAGCTGCGACGGCTCGCCGGCGACCATCACCGTGAGCTGGTCGTGGCCGACGTCCGCGATGCGGCCCTCGAACACCCCCACCAGCTCGATGACCTGGCCGCGCATCGAGGCGTCGACCCGCACGGTGGCGAGGAGCAGCTCGCGCTCGGTGGCCGCAGACGGGTCCAGCTCGGAGATCTTGAGCACGTTCACCAGCTTGAAGAGCTGCTTGACGATCTGCTCCAGGGGGGCCGAGGCCACGTCGACCACGATCGTGATGCGCGAGAGGCCGTCGTCGTCGGTCGGGGCCACTGCCAGCGAGTAGATGTTGTAACCCCGGCGGGAGAACAGGCCGGCCACCCGGGCCAGCACCCCGGCCCGGTCCTCGACCAGGACCGAGAGGATGTGGTGCCGGGGCTGGGCGTCGACGGGCAGGACCGACGCCATCACCGCCCCCCGTCCCGGTGGTCCGGCCCGACCACGATGTCGTCGTTGGAGGCGCCGGCCGGGACCATCGGGTACACCTTCTCCATCGGGTCGGTACGGAAGTCGACGACGACCGGACGGTCGTCGATCTCGTTGGCCTTGTCGATGGCGGGCCGGACGTCCGAGGCAGACTCGGCGCGAAGGCCGACGCAACCCATGGCCTCGGCCCACTTCACGTAGTCGGGCAGGTCGGCGGACAGGTACACCTGGGAGTAGCGCCGGTCGTAGAACATCTCCTGCCACTGGCGGACCATGCCCAGGTAGGCGTTGTTCAAGATGGCGACCTTGACCGGGATGCGCTCGGCCGATGCCGTGACCAGCTCCTGGGCCGTCATCTGGAAGCAGCCGTCGCCGTCGATGGCCCACACCATGGAATCGGGCCGGCCCACCTTGGCCCCGATGGCTGCGGGCACGGCGAAGCCCATGGTGCCGAGGCCGCCCGAGTTGACCCAGGTGTACGGGTGGTCGAAGCGCCAGTACTGGCTGGCCCACATCTGGTGCTGCCCCACGCCCGACACGACGATCGTGTCGTCGGGCGTGGCGTCGCGCAGCGTCTCGATGACCAGCTGCGGCTTGAGGACGCCGTCCGCCGGCTCCCGCTCGTAGGTGAGCGGGAAGCGGGACTGCCACTCCCGGATCTGGGCGAGCCAGGGGGCACGGCCGGCTGGGGTGGGCGCAGGGGCCGGGGCGCCACCGGACGCCATTTCTCCGAGGACCCTCACGAGCTCCTCGATGACGAGGCGGCAGTCGCCCACGATGGGGACGTCGGGGCGGCGGACCTTGCCCAGCTCGGCCGGGTCGATGTCGACGTGGACGACCTTGGCGCCGGCGGCGAAGGTGGCCGGGTTGCCGGTGACCCGGTCGTCGAAGCGGGTGCCGAGGGCGACGAGCAGGTCGGCCCGCTGGAGGGCCGTGACCGCCGTGTAGCTGCCGTGCATGCCGGGCATGCCCAGGCACAGCGGGTGGCTGTCGGGGAAGGCGCCCCTCGCCATGAGCGTGGTCACGACGGGGATGCCGGTGGCCTCGACCAGGGCGGCCAGGGCCTCCGTCGCCCTGGCCCGGAGGATGCCGCCCCCGGCGTAGACGACCGGGCGCTCGGCGCCGGCGATGAGCTTGGCCGCCTCCTTCACCATGCGGGGGTGGCCCCTGGTGGTCGGCCGGTAGCCGGGCAGACCGGCCTCTATGTCGGCTCGGGCCGGCCAGTACCAGTCCATGGTGGCGTTGGACACGTCCTTGGGCAGGTCGATCAGGACCGGCCCCGGGCGCCCGGTTGTGGCGATGTGGAAGGCCTCGGCCACGATGCGGGGGATGTCGGCCGGGTCGGTGACGAGCCAGTTGTGCTTGGTCACGCTCATCGTGATGCCGGTGGTGTCGCACTCCTGGAAGGCGTCCGTGCCGATCGAGCAGGTGGCCACCTGCCCGGTGACGCACACGAGGGGCACCGAGTCCATGTAGGCGTCGCAGAGGGCTGTCACGATGTTCGTGGCGGCGGGCCCGCTGGTCACGATGGCGACGCCCGGCCTCCCGGTCACGTGGGCGTACCCCTCCGCGGCGTGCCCGGCCCCCTGCTCGTGGCGGACCAGGATGTGGCGGATGCTGGAGTCCAGGATGGGGTCGTAGACGGGCAGGATGGCCCCGCCCGGGAGGCCGAACATGACGTCGACCCCCTCGGCCTCCAGGCTCTTCACGAGGGCTTGGGCCCCGGTCAGCTTCATGGCTCGGTTGGCTGCTTTCGTCTGGTGGGCGGGGGCGGGGGCGGGTGGCCGGGGCGCCGGGGAAATGAAAAGGCCCCCCGTCAGGGAGGCCGTGGCGCACGCGAGCAGATGTCCGCGTGCGGCTAGGTGATGAGTACGAGGACGGTGGTGCGGCGGGGGGTCATGTCGGGCGCGATTGTCCCACACCGGCCGGCGGCGGGCAAGTGGGCCGGCGGCGGGCGGACCCCCGGTGCCGGCGGGCCGGACCCCCCGCCGGCGCCCCGAGCGGGAGATCGGTCGGCTTCTGATTGCATCCGGCCGTTCTGACTCGCGATCACCCTCGCTGAGCGAGGGCCAGCGCGAGTCAGAAATAGAGGATCGCGCTCGAGGACCGGCAGCCCAGCCGCCGGCAGCCCAGCCGCCGGCAGCCCCGCCGGCGCCGGCTACCCCCGCCCGTTGCCGAGCGACTTGGCCACCCGCGCCCCCAGGTCGCCGTCGACCTGGCGCCAGTAGTCGATCACCCGGGCGAGGACGTCGGTCTCGACCCCCTGGCTGGCATGGCCCACGATGTTCGTGACCATGTGGTCCCGGTCGGTCTCGGAGAGGACCTCCCGGTAGAGGGTCCCGGGCTGCACGAAGTCGGTGTCCTCCCGGTGGGCCCGGTAGGCACTGCGGACTATCTCGCCGCTCAGCTGGTAGGCCGGGTCGCCGTAGGAGGCGGGATCGGCCGCCGGGCCGCCGTAGCTGTTGGGGGCGTAGACGGGCTGATCGCCGCTCTGGTGGTAGCGCATGGGGCCGTCCTTGTTGTAGCTGTGGACCGGGATCTTCGGCTGGTTGACCGGCAGCTGGAGGTAGTTGGGCCCTATGCGGTGGCGGTGGGTGTCGGGATAGCTGAAGAGCCTGCCCTGGAGCATCTTGTCCGGGCTGGGGGCGACGCCCGGGACCATGTTGGCCGGCTCGAAAGCAGACTGCTCGATCTCTGCGAAGTAGCTCTCGGGGTTGCGGTCGAGCACGAAACGCCCGATGGTGACGGGCGGGTAGTCCGCGTGGGGCCAGACCTTGGTCAGGTCGAAGGGGTTGAACCGGTAGTCGGCGGCGTCCTCGAACGGCATGACCTGCACCTCGGCCCGCCAGGCCGGGTGGTCACCCCGCTTGATCGACTGGTAGAGGTCCCGGCGGTGGTGGTCCGGGTCCTCGGCCGTCATCGCCTTGGCGTCGGCGTCGGTGAAGCTCTCGATGCCCTGCTCGGTCTTGAAGTGGTACTTGACCCAGAACCGCTCGCCGCCGGCGTTCACCCACATGAAGGTGTGGGACCCGTAGCCGTTCATGTGGCGCAGGGTGCGCGGGATGCCTCGGTCGGTCATGAGGAACGTGACCTGGTGGGCCGTCTCGGGCGAGAGCGTCCAGAAGTCCCACTGCATGTTGTGGTCCCGCACATTGGTGTCCGCCCGGCGCTTCTGGGAGTGGATGAAGTCGGAGAACTTCTGGGGGTCGCGGATGAAGAAGATCGGGGTGTTGTTGCCGACCAGGTCGTAGTTCCCCTGCTGCGTGTAGAACTTGAGGGCGAACCCCCGCGGGTCCCGCACGGTGTCGGCCGAGCCCAGCTCGCCGGCCACCGTGGAGAAGCGGGCCAGCATGGGGGTGCGGGTGCCCTTCTCGAGGAAGCCAGCCTTGCACCACTGGCTCACATCCTCGGTGATCTCGAGGAACCCGAACGCGCCGTGGCCCTTTGCGTGCACGACCCGTTCGGGCACCCGCTCCCGGTTGAACTGGGCCATCTTCTGGATGAGGTAGTGGTCCTGCAGGAGCAGGGGGCCATCCGGCCCGACCGACAGCGAGTGCTCGTCGCTCGGGGCCGCGATGCCGGTGTCGGTGGTCGTGACGGGACGCTGGGGCTCGGCCATGGCTTTCCTCCCGGTCTGGGGGTCGGGGTCGGAACCTCTCCCGTCCGGTCTACGCCGCGGTCTAGAACTTGTCAAGGCTCGGTCTCGTTCTCATCTACGAGCGTCTCCACCGTTGCTAGGATCGGGGGGAAGCAGGAGGACCGGGCCATCGCCGAGCTGATCGAACGACTGCGCGAGAGGGACTGGCGCCTCACGGCCCAGCGCCGGGTCGTCGCCGAGGTCCTGGTGGGCGAGCACGTCCACCTCACCGCCGAGGCGGTGCACGTCCTCGCCCAGGCTCGCCTGCCCGAGATCAGCCTGGCCACCGTCTACAACACCCTGGGCGAGCTGGTCGAGATGGGAGAGGTGCTGGAGGTCTCCACCGGCGACGGCCCCAAGCGCTACGACCCGAACGTCACCGACCCCCACCACCACCTCGTGTGCACCCGCTGCGGGGCGATGCGCGACGTCTGGCCCGAGGGAGAGGCGGGGCTGGGGCTCGCCAAGGGCCAGCGCCACGGGTTCCGCGTCCTCGACGTGGACATCGTGTTCCGGGGCCTCTGCCCCGCCTGTGACCGGGGCGACCCCGGCGCCGGGTCGCGCGCCGTCACGCGGCGGGCGGCCAGGCCACTCGTGCGGCCCTGAGGCGGCGGATCGACCCTCGCTCAGAGCTCGTGCGGGCCGACCACCAGACCCAGCCGGGCGGTCCCCCGGCGCAGCCGCGCGTCGAGGGTCACCAGGCGACAGCCGAGGAGCCGGGCGAGCGTGACGTACTCGGCGTCGTAGGTCTTCGCCCACCCGAGCTCGTCGGCCAGCCGCCAGGCCTCCTCACCGAGACGCCGGGGGCTCCGGCGGGCTACGGGGCAGTCCTCGAGGCGCGCCCGGGTCCGGTCGGCATCCGCCGGCGAGACCACGCCGCGCCACGCCAGCTCGTGGAGCACCGAGCGGGCCTCGGACCACATGAGGGGCGGAGCGAACAGAGCATCGTCCCCCAGCTCGTCGAACCCGGCCTCGACACCGCTGGCGCTCAGGGCCACGGTGGCGTCGACGACGAGCACGCTAGCGCTAGCGGGCCCGGCGGGACTGCTCGAGGGCCTGGGCCCAGTCCGGCTGGGGCGCACCCGAGTCGAACCGGCGCCAGGGCCCCGGAAACCCAAGCGGTTGGGGCGGGCCGAGGGCGTCGAGATCGCTCTCCTCTATGACGTGCTGGGTCCCGACCTTACGGGCCCTCAGCCTGCCGGCCCGGATCCAACGACGGACGGTCTCCGGGTCGCGGCCGACCCGGCGAGCTGCTTCCGGAACCGTGAGCATGTAGTACGATGCTACTACATTCACGGCGCCACACCCGTCCGCGCAACCCTCTCGCCCCCGGGAGCGGCTACGCCTCGGTGATCGCCCCCCGGTCTGCCCCGGTTGCCAGCCTGGCGTACTTGGCGAGCACGCCGGAGGTGTAGCGGGGGGGCGGCGCCTTCCAGCCCTGGCGCCGGCGCGCCAGCTCCGCCTCCCCGCCCTCCACCACCAGGTCGAGGCGCCGGCCGGGGACGTCGACGATCACGCGGTCCCCGTCGGCCACCAGTGCGATCGGGCCGCCGTCGGACGCCTCGGGGGCCACGTGGCCGATGCACAGGCCGTGGGTCCCGCCCGAGAAGCGCCCGTCGGTCAGGAGGGCGCAGTCCGCCCCCCGCCCGGCGCCCTTCATGGCCCCGGTCACCGCCAGCATCTCGCGCATGCCCGGCCCCCCCTTGGGCCCCTCGTAGCGGATGACCACGACGGTGCCCGGCTGCATGGTGGCGGCCAGGATGGCCTCCATGGCCCCGTCCTCGCCGTCGAACACCCGGGCAGGGCCCTCGAAGCGGTCCTGGTCGATGCCGGCGACCTTGACGACCGCCCCGTTGGGCGCCAGGGAGCCGGTGAGGACGGCCAGCCCGCCGTCGCGGTGGACGGGCCGGTCGAGGGGGTGGACCACCGACCCGTCGGGCGCCGGCGGGTCCAGGGCGGCCAGGTTCTCCGCCATGGTGCGCCCGGTGAGGGTCAGGCAGTCGCCGTGGACGAGCCCGGCGTCGAGGAGCGCCCGCAGCACCACCGGCACCCCGCCCACCCGGTCCAGGTCGGTCATGTGCCACCGGCCGTGGGGCTTCATGTCGGCGACGTGGGGGACCCGGCGCCCGATCCGGTCGAAGTCCGCCAGCGTGAGCTCGACCCGGGCCTCCCGGGCTATGGCGAGCAGGTGGAGCACCGCGTTGGTCGACCCGCCCACCGCCATGGCGACGGCGATCGCGTTCTCGAAGGCCTCACTGGTCATGACCTGGCGGGCCCGCACCCCCCGCTCGACCAGCCCCATCACCGCCCGCCCGGCGTCGAAGGCCTGGTCCTGCCTACGGCGGTCGACGGCCGGGGGCGCGGCGCTGCCCGGCAGGGCCATGCCGAGGGCCTCGGCCACCGCGGCCATGGTGTTGGCCGTGTACATGCCGGCGCAGCTCCCGGCCGTGGGGCAGGCGTTGCGCTCTAGTAGGGCCAGCTCGTCGGCCGACAGGGCGCCGGCCGCGTGCGCCCCCACCGCCTCGAACACGCTGACCACGTCGACCGCGCGGTC
>JBOGGR010000401.1:0-4500 GCA_050744025.1 Acidimicrobiales bacterium | reverse complement strand
CGGCGTTCCGATGTCGGTCCTGCGGGCACCAAGCCCACGCCGACGAGCACGCCGCCCGCAACATCCTCCGGGCTGGACTGGCCCTTCTCGCAGCCGACCAAGCTGCGTGAGAAGAAGCTGGCGGCTTCAGCCGTCAGAGAAGTCACGAAGGTGAAGAACGAGATGCCGACGGGAAGGGTGACCTGGAGCAGCGGCAGTGGCGAGCCCAGGCCCATGGAGTGGAGGGCGTTCGCCACGTTCACGGTGAAGAAGCCGTAGTACTTGAAGTACCCGAGGAGCCCGAGGTCGGCGACGAGGGTGCCGACCAGGGCCCGGGTCCTCCACCTCTCCCTGCCGGCCCGCCGGGCCCGGTCGACGGCCAGGGCCCCGGCCTGGTTGATCACGGTCGAGGCGGCCAGCAGGAAGACGAAGCGCCAGTCCCACCAGGCGTAGAAGACGTAGCTGGCCACCACCATGAAGCACTTCCAGCGCCACGGCGACTTGGCCAGCAGCCAGCCGCCCATGAACACCACCCCGAGGAAGATGGCGAAGTCCGTCGTGGGGAAGAGCATCGGTCCGTCGAGGGTGGGGCGCGCGTGGGCCGGAGCTGGCGGGGCCGGTCAGGTCCCGCCGCTGGCCGCCGTGGCCGGGCCCGTGTCCCAGACGGCGACTCCCTGCCAGGGAGCCTTGCCCATCGCGTCGGGCCCGACTCTACCTGCGGTTGGCCCGGTCAGGCCATCGGCGAGGACCCGGGCCCGGCCGCCGGCCGCCGGGACGACGAGCACGGCGCTGCCCGTGGAGTAGCCGATGCTCGTCCCGTCGACCGACCACACGGGCAGGGTCACCCCTGCAGCCGCCTGGGGGGCAGCCGCCCGGGAGGGCCCGCGCACCTCTACCAGGTGGGGGTCGGAGCCGTCGGAGCCGGCCACGTACAGCCGGCGGGACTGGTAGGAGGCCGCGAGCGACACGCCGCTCCCGCCGTCGACGCTGCTGGCCCTGGCCCGGACGAAGGCCATGTGCCTCCCGTCGGGAGCCCAGGCCGGGTCGAGCGTCAGGGTCCCGGAAGGCTGTGCCAGCCCCCGGCAGGACCAGGAGCCGGGCCCGGCCGGGGGCCGGCACAGCTCCAGGTGCCGGGCGGAGACGGGGAAGCGGTCGCCGCCGGCGACGACCAGCAGGCGGCTCCCGTCGGGCGACCAGGCCAGCCAGGGCAGGTAGACGAGGGTCCTGGCGAGCACCTGCGGGTGGCCGCCGCGGAGGGGCACCGCCGTGAGCGAGAGGCCGTCGGCCTCGATGGAGGCGGAGCCAGCAGGGTCCGGCCACAGGAGCAGGCCCCGGTCGTCCGGCCACCACCCGCCGAGGACGACCGTGTCGCCAGGAGGCGGGTCGTAGGCCAGCCGGGTCGGGGTCCCCCCGCCAGCCGGCACTGTGTAGACGTGGGTCACCTGACCGGTGCCGATCGGGCTGCCCGGCCCGGCGAAGGCCAGGTACCGCCCGTCGGGAGACCACACGAAGGAGTTCACGCTGGTCGAGGCGGCCACCACCTGGCGCCGGCTTCCGTCCAGGCCGACCACGACAACGCCGCCCTGGCCCCCCTGCTGGTAGGGCTCGGTCGCCAGCACGTCGGCCGCTGGCGACCACAGGAAGGCGTAGAACCCGGCGCCGGACGCCACGGCGTGGTCCCGGCGCCCGTCCCATCGAGCCACCCGGAGCTGGCTCAGCGAGGACGAGACCTTCACGAGGTAGGCGACCCACTGGCCGTCGGCCGACCACTCCACGTTGTCCACGGAGCCGGCGACGGGCACGACCGCTGTCGTGGCCGCGGTCCCGGTCAGGCTCTCCAGGTGCAAGATCCCCCCGGCCACCCAGGCGGCCCGGGCGGTCGTAGGCCGGCCCCCAAACCCTGAACTTGAGGTCGAGGTCGAGGTCGAGGTCGAGCCTTCGGACGACGACCCTGGTTTCGTCGCCGCGCTGGCTCCTCGGGGTGAAGCCGCACCTCCCGCCGTGGCCCCCCCGCGGGCCGCCGCCCCTCCGGCTGCAGCCGCCCCTCCGCCCGCAGCCGCCTGCCTGGGGGGCGGGGAGGAACGGCCGGGCCCCACCAGCGCCACCAGCGCGGCCGCCACCGCCACCGCCGCTGCAGCAGGCACGACCACGGTCCACCGGCGCCGGCCCTGGTGCCCTCGGGCGGCCGGCACCAGGGGGACGACCCGCTGGTCGTCCTCGTCGCTCGCCCGGCGGATCCGCTGCCAGGCGTCGGCCGAGAACGTGGCTCGCTCGGCCAGGCGGCCCAGGCCCGCCGACAGGCGCCGCTCCAGCTCGGGGTCGAGGTGTCGGTGCCACCTCACGGCTCGATCACCTCCCGCAGGGCGGCGAGGCCGCGATGGGCGAGGGACTTGACGGTGCCGGGCCGGCAGCGGAGGGAGGCGGCGATGTCGGCCTCGCTCTGGCCCAGGTAGTAACGCAGGACTAGGACCGCCCGCTGGCGCTCGGGCAGCCGCGCCAGGGCGTCGCCCAGGTCGTCCACCTCGTCCTCGACGGAGCGGCTACAGGCCGCCGCCGGTCCGAGCCGGCGGGCCACGTCGGCCCGACGGTGCTCGTTGCGACATCCGTTGACGACGGCAGTCCGCAGGTACCCCACCGGCCGGTCCACGTCGGCCAGCCGGCGGCGGACGCGGATGAAGGCGTCCTGGACGACCTCCTCGGCCAGGGCGGACGACCCGGTCAGGAGGTAGGCCAGGCGGACCATCGGCCGGTACTGGGCCCGGTACAGCTCGACCAGGGCGTCGGGCCAGACCGGACCGTCCGCCTGGCCCCTGCTCGCCGACTGCCTCGCCATCACCAGCACCGACCCCACGCGACCCTGACACCCGACACGGCGGTCTGGTTCCCCGCCCTGGAACGGGCCCCGGCCCGCTCCCTGATCATGGCCTATCGGCGCCGGGCGCGCTCGGCGCCGCCGGCCGGGCGAGGCCGCCCCGCTCCGGCCAGCGCCGGCCGGCGCCGGGCCACGGCCCGCTGGCCAGGCCCCGCTAGCCCCTGGCCTTCAGGGCGTCGATCAGCCTCGGCAGCACCTTGTGGACGTCGCCGACGATCCCGAGATCGGAGATGGCGAAGATGGGGGCCTCACGGTCCTTGTTGATGGCGACGATGTAGTTGGCCCCCTTCATCCCCACCATGTGCTGGGTGGCCCCTGAGATGCCGCAGGCTAGGTAGAGGGTGGGCTTGACCGTCTTCCCGGTCTGGCCCACCTGGTAGGCGTACGGGACCCAGCCGGCGTCGACGATCGCCCTGGACGCCCCCGGAGCGCCGTTGAGCAGCCTGGCCAGCTCCTCCACCAGCGAGTAGCTGTCGGCCTGGCCCAGCCCCCGCCCTCCCGACACGACCACGGCGGCCTCGTCGAGCTTGGGGCCGCTGCGCTCCTCCACGTGCTGCTGCACGACCCTGGCGGCGTTGGTGGCCCCCAGGGCGGGGACCTCCACCTCGGTCACCTCCGCCGGGGAACCGCCGGACTCCTCGACGGCAAAGGACTTGGCCCTGATCACGAAGATGTGGGGCCCGCCCCCGGTGAACCTGGACTTGGCCACCTGGGCGCCGCCGAAGATGGCGTGCTCCGCCGTGGGCACACCGTCCTCGACCGCCAGGCCGACGACGTTCGTGAGGACGGGCCGGTCCAACCGGGCCGAGAGCCTGCCGGCCACGTCGCGCCCGTCGTAGGTCGTCCCGACCAGGAGCACGTCGGGCCCGTTGCCGGCCTCGACCTGGGCGGCAAGGGCGGCGGCGACCGGCGCACCGGGAAGGCCCGGCGTCACGTCGCCCACCGTGTAGACCCTGGAGACCCCGTGGGCGCCGAGGGCGGCGGCCCCAGCCCCGGTGGCGGCGCCCCAGGTGAACGCCTCGACGGTGGAGCCGATGGACCGGGCTCCCGACACCAGCTCGAGGGTCGCTGCGGTGGGCTGGCCCTGGCTGGACTCGGCCAGCACCCAGATCTTGTCGGTTGCCATGGGATCTCTCCGTTCGCGGGGCTCAGATGACCTTGACCTGCTCGAGGAAGGCGACGATCCGCTCGTGGGCGTCCCCCTCGTCGACGACGATCTCGCCGGCCTGGCGAGCCTCCGCCGCAGCCACCTCGGTGACCTCCTGGCCTGCTCCGGCCGCCCCCACCTGATCGGCGGGCAGGCCGAGGTCGGCCAGCCCGAGCTCCTCGACGGGCTTGCCCTTCGCCGCCATGATCCCCTTGAACGACGGGTACCGGGGCTCCACGACCCCGGCCGTGACCGTCACCACCGCCGGTAGCGGGCACTCCACCTCGTCGTAGCCGGCCTCGGTCTGGCGCTGGACCCTGACCGTCCCGCCGGCGACCTCGATCTTCTTGGCGAAAGTGACCGAGGGCAGCCCGAGCAGCTCTGCCACTTGCGCCGGCGTGGTGCCCGTGTACCCGTCGGTGGACTCGGTGGCGGCCACGACCAGGTCGGGCCCGATGCGGCGGATGGCCGCCGCCAGCACCTTGGCCGTGGAGAGGGCGTC
>JBOGGR010000400.1:0-9470 GCA_050744025.1 Acidimicrobiales bacterium | reverse complement strand
CCCCGGGCCCCGCCCCCCGGGCCCGGCCGGCCCGCGTCCTCACCCTGCGCCTGGTGGGCTTCCTGGCCCTCCTCGCCATCGTCGTCGCCGGGATCGTTGCTGCGGTGGGCTGGTACGCCAAGCGCTCCTACTACGTCGGCCTGTCGGGCCACCAGGTCGTGGTCTACCAGGGCCGCCCGGGCGGGTTCCTCTGGTTCCACCCCCATGTGGTCGATCGTCCCGGGCTGGCCACGACCCAGGTCCTCTCGGCTCGCCTGCCCGACCTGGAGAAGGGGATGCAGGAGCCCACCCTCGCCCGGGCCGAGCAGTACGTGAGCAACCTCCGCCAAGAGGCGCGGTCCGTGCCGCTGGCCGGCGGGACGAGCTCCGCCGCACCGCCCCCGGCCGGGACGAGCCCCACGGCCGGGACGAGCTCCGCCGCGCCGCTCACGGCCCCGCCCGCCGCCGCGGCCGTTGCGGTGGTCGCAACCGCCGGACCAGTCGCAACCGCCGGACCGGCCGCCGCGTCGCACGGGGCCCGAGGCGGCTGATGGACAAGCAGATCCGCCGGTTCGGAGTCGTCGTCATCGCCTTGTTCCTGCTGCTGTTCCTGCAGCTCAACCACATCCAGGTGCTGCAGGCGAGCCACCTCGCCAACGCCCCCGGCAACGCCCGGACCGTCACCAGGGAGTTCGCCCACCCCCGGGGCGTGATCGAGGCGGCTGACGGCACCGTCCTCGCCAAGTCCGTCCCCTCCAAGGACCTGTACAACTACCAGCGGGTCTATCCGCACGGGACCCTCTACGCCGGCGTGACCGGCTACTTCTCCCTCATCTACGGCCTGGACGGAGCGGAGAAGACCTACGACCAGTACCTGTCGGGTCGCAACGTCCCCTTCACCCACCTCTCCGACCTGCTCGCCCCGAACCAGACCCGGGTCGACAACGTCACCCTCACGGTCTCCCCCAAGCTCCAGCAGACCGCCGCCACAGCACTCGGCCACCGCATCGGCGCCGTCGTGGCCATCGACCCCGCCACCGGGGCGATCCTCGCCATGTACAGCTATCCCCCGTACGACCCGAACGCCCTCGCCTCCCACGACGCAGCCACGGCCATGAAGGCCTGGAAGGCCGACAACGCCGGCTCCCAGCCCCTGCTGGACCGGGCCTACCGGAGCCGCTACCCCCCGGGCTCCACCTTCAAGGTCGTCACCTCGGCGGCCGTCTACGACCACAAGCCCCAGCTCGCCACCAAGTCCTACCCGGTCGAGTCCGCCATCCACCTCCCAGAGACCACCAACCTGTTCCACAACTACGCCAACGAGTCCTGCGGCGGGATGCTCCCCGAGCTGCTGAAGGTCTCCTGCGACACCGGGTTCGCGGAGGTCGGCCTCGACCTCGGGGGCCAGGCCCTCGCCGGCGAGGCGAAGGCGTTCGGGTTCGACCAGACGCCCCCGCTCGACCTGCCGGCGCCGGCCCAATCCGCCTTCCCGCCCGTGTCCAGCTTCGCCCAGAACCTGCCGGCGCTGGCCTTCTCCGCCATAGGCCAGGAGAACGTCGCCGCCACCCCGCTGGAGATGGCCATGGTCGCCGGCGCCATCGCCGACCAGGGCAAGATCATGGCGCCCCACGTCATGGCCCAGGTCCGGGACAACCAGGGCAACCTGGTCAAGAGCTACCGGCCCCACCGCTGGCTGCAGGCCACGTCCGCAGCCACGGCGAGCGTCGTCCGGCGCCTCATGGTCGGCGTGGTGAAAGGGGGCACGGCCACCGGCATAGCCCTGCCGGGCATCACGCTGGCGGCCAAGACGGGCACGGCGGAGATCGGCCCGGGGACCCACAACAACGACGACTGGATGATCGCGTTCGGCCCGGCCGGGGCCGGGCAGACCCCCAGCATCGCCGTGGCCGCGGTCGTCCCGGACCAGCCCCCCAGCACCGAGGGCGCCACGGTGGCCGGCCCGATCGTCAAGACCATGCTCGCGGCCGCCCTGGGGGGCAAGTGAGAGCACGGGGCCGCGACGGCCGCCCTGGGGGCGAAGTGAGAGCACGGGCCCGCGCCGGGCCCCTGGATAGGCTCTGACGGCCATGGCCTCCGAATCGTCGCCCGTCTACAACGGACGCTACGAGCTGACCCGCCAGGTGGCCCGGGGAGGGATGGCCGAGGTCTACCTCGCCCACGACCTGCTCCTGGACCGGCCGGTGGCCCTGAAGGTGCTGTTCCCCGAGCTGTCCGTCGACCGGTCCTTCGTGGCCCGGTTCCGCCGCGAGGCGCAGGCGGCCGCGAACCTGAGCCATCCGAACATCGTGCCCATCTTCGACTGGGGGGAGTCGGAGCAGACCTACTTCATCGTGATGGAGTACGTGGACGGGCGGCCCCTGTCCGCCGTCCTGCGGGCCGGGGGGCCGATGCTGGCCGACCGGGCCGCCGGCATCGGCGCCGAGGTGGCAGGCGCCCTGGCCTACGCCCACCGCCACGGCGTGATCCACCGCGACGTGAAGCCCGGCAACGTCCTCATCGCGGACGACGGCGTGGTGAAGGTGGCCGACTTCGGCATCGCCCGGGCCGCCAACGCCGACGAGAACCTCACGCAGACGGGCGCGGTGATGGGCACGGCCACCTACTTCTCGCCCGAGCAGGCCCAGGGGCAGGGCGTGGACGCCCGCAGCGACGTCTACTCCCTCGGCGTGGTGCTGTACGAGGCGGTCACCGGCGCCCCGCCGTTCACCGGCGACAACCCCCTCGCCATCGCCTACAAGCACGTCCGGGAGGAGCCGGTCCGGCCCACCGTCGTCAACCCCGCGATCCCCCCGGGGTTCGAGGCGATCGTGCTCCACGCCATGGCCAAGGCCCCCGACCGGCGCTACCAGAGCGCCGAAGAGCTGCGGGTGGACCTCCAGCGCTTCCAGCAGGGCCGGGCCGTGGCCGCCCCGCCTCCGGCCACGGTGCTGGCCGGGTCGGAGGCCGCCCCCACCGCCGTCCAGGAGCCGGTGACCCCCACACGGGCCAACCCGAGGGTCGGCCCGACGGTGGCATACGAGGCCTACGAGGGCTACGACGAGGACGAGCGGCCGCCCCGCACCGGCCTCTACGCCCTCCTGCTCGTCGTGCTGCTGGCCGCGACCGGCCTGGTCGTGTACCTGATCCTCAACAGCGTCGGCCTGCTCAGCCCCGGCCCGGCCACCTTCACGGTCCCCGGAGTGGTCGGCAAGCCGGTGACCCAGGCCGAGGCCATCCTCCACCAGAAGGGGCTCAGGTACCACGTGAGCCCCTCGACCCACGGGGGCGCCCCCAACGTCGTCTTCGACCAGTCCCCCAAGCCCCCGGCCACCGTGAGCAAGGGAGCGACGGTGACGCTGGACGCCTCGAAGGGGCAGACCATGGTGGGCGTGACGTCCGTGGTCGGCGAGACCTACAGCGCCGCCGCCAAGCAGCTCGGAGCCAAGGGCTTCCACGTCTCCCAGCAGCCCCAGCAGTCGTCCAAGCCGCAGGGCACGGTCCTGGCCCAGAGCACCAAGGGCGGCCAGAGCGCGCCCAAGGGGTCCGCCATCACCCTCACGGTGTCGAGCGGGCCGGGCACCGTCAAGGTGCCCCCGGTCCAGGGCGACAGCCCGAGCGCGGCGGCCTCGGCCCTGTCCCAGGCCAAGCTCAACGAAGGGACCATCAAGTACCAGCCCTCGGCCTCGGTTCCGAAGGGCTTCGTCATCAGCACCGACCCGGCCGTCGGCAAGCCGGTCAAGCCGGGGACTACGGTGAACCTCGTCGTGTCCAGCGGGGAGCCGACGGTCCCCGACGTCCGCAGCCAGCCGACCGCGGCGGCCGAGTCGGCGCTCCGCGGCGCCGGGTTCAAGGTGACGGCCACGCCCCAGGCGGTGACCGACCCCCAGAAGAACGGCGTCGTCCTCACAGAGAGCCCGACTCCCGGCTCGAGCCAGCCCCCGGGCTCCACGGTGACGATCACGTTCGGCAAGTACACGGCGCCGACGACGACCAGCACCAGCTCGACGACGACCACCACCTCGACGACGACCACCTCGACGACGACCCCCACCAGCACGACGACGCTTCCAACCAGCACGACGGTCCCGGGCCCCCCCGGCCACTGAGCCGGCTCGGCCGGCGCCCGGGAGGCCGAGGGCCCGCCTGGCGCCCCGGCTCGGGCCCGGGAGGCCGAGGGCCCGCCTGGCGCCTCCGGCCCGCGCCCGGGGAGGGCCGCCGCGCGCCTCCGGCCCGCGCCCGCGGCGGCTCAGCTCACCGGCCCGCCGGCACGGCCTGGCGGAGGAACGCCTCCAGCAGCCGGGGGCCGACCCCGGTGAGGATCGACTCGGGGTGGAACTGCACCCCCTCGATGGGCAGCTCCCGGTGCCGCAGGCCCATGACCAGGCCGTCGCCCGTCTCGGCCGTCACCTCGAGCTCGGGGGGGACCGAGGCCCGGTCCACCACCAGCGAGTGGTAGCGGGTGGCGTCGAAGGGGCTGTCCAGCCCGGCCAGGACCCCCTGGCCGCGGTGGTGGACGGGCGACGTCTTGCCGTGGACCACCTCGGGCGCCGCCACGATCTCGGCCCCGAACAGCTGGCCGATGCACTGGTGCCCGAGGCACACGCCGAGGACGGGCACCCGCCGGCCCATGGCGGCGATGACGTCCATGCTGACCCCGGCGTCCCGCGGACGACCCGGGCCGGGCGAGACGACGACCGCGTCGGGCCCCGAGGCGTCCACCTCGGCCGCGGTGATGGCGTCGTTGCGCCACACGCTCACCTCGGCTCCCAGCCCACCCAGCTCCTGGACCAGGTTCCAGGTGAAGGAGTCGTAGTTGTCGATCACGAGCACCCGGGGCCCCGTCACGGCGGAGACGCTAGCGGGACGTCCGCCGGCCGACCGGGGCACTCCGGCGCCCCGCACTATCCTCGGGCTGTCATGGCCAGCGGCCGCTACACCCCGCCCATCCCCCGCAGCAAGAAGTCGAGCCCCGTCTGGGTCCCGGTCCTGCTGCTCAGCCTCCTGGTGCTCGGGATCCTGGTCATCATCGTCAACTACCTCGCGGTGCTCCCTGGCGGCGCCTCCAACTGGTACCTCCTGGTCGGCCTCGCCCTCATCTGCGCCGGGTTCGTCGTGGCCACCCAGTACCGCTAGGCCCCAACCCCGTAGTTACAGGGCAGTAGTTCTCCCCAGCGCCGTCCACAGCCTGGGGACAACCACCTCCTGGAGGTGGGCACGGAGCTTTGGCGAAATAGAGCTCATTCTGCAAAGGATCCGCGCCCACCCACGACGGCCGATCGCCCCCTGCACCCCCCTACAGGCGCTCGATGACGGTGGCGTTGGCCATGCCGCCGCCCTCGCACATGGTCTGCAGGCCCCAGCGGCCGCCCGTGCGCTCCAGCTCGGCGACGAGGGTGGCGAGCAGCTTGGTCCCTGTGCAGCCGAGGGGATGGCCGAGGGCGATGGCGCCGCCGTTGACGTTTACGCGGGCCATGTCCGGGTGGTGCTCCTTCTCCCAGGCCAGGACCACCGATGCGAAGGCCTCGTTGATCTCGACCAGGTCGATGTCGTCGAGGGTGAGGCCGGCCCGCTCCAGCACCCTGGTGGTGGCCGGGATGGGGCCGGTCAGCATGGTCACCGGGTCGACGCCGGCCAGGGCGAAGGCGTGGAAGCGGGCGCGGGGCCGGAGGCCCAGCTGGCCGGCCTTCTCCTCGCTCATGACGAGCACCGCGGAGGCGCCGTCAGTGATCTGGGACGAGTTGCCCGCGGTCACCTTCCCGCCGGCCTTGAAGGCCGGCTTCAGGGCGGCCAGGGTCTCGGCGGTCGTGCCGGGGCGCAGCCCCTCGTCGGCGGTGAGGACGTCGCCGGTCTCCCTTCCCTGGTCGTCCTTCACGGCGACCGGGACGATCTCGGCCTCGAAGCGGCCCTCCTCGGTCGCCTGGATCGCCCGGCGCTGGCTCTGCACGCCGAAGGCGTCCAGGTCGGCGCGGGAGAGGCCCCACCTGTCGGCGATCATCTCGGCCGAGATCCCCTGGGGCACCAGGCCGCCGGCCGGGGCGTAGCGCTCCGTCACCGTGGGGCCGAACGGCATGCCGAGGCCCGGCACGATCGACGCCCCCATCGGCGTGCGGGTCATGCACTCGACACCGGCGGCCACAACCACGTCGTACGCGCCGGAGATCACCCCCTGGGCGGCGAAATGGGCCGACTGCTGGGACGAGCCGCACTGGCGGTCGATCGTGGTGGAGGGCACTGACTCCGGCCAGCCGGCGGCCAGCACGGCGTTGCGGCCGACGTTCAGGGACTGCTCGCCAACCTGCATCACGCAGCCCATGATGACGTCGTCGACGAGGGCGGGATCCAGGTGGTTGCGCTCGGCCAGGGCCTTCAGCGTCTCGGCGGCCAGGTCCACGGGGTGCCAGCCCGAGAGCCTGCCGTTGCGCTTGCCGCCAGGGGTGCGGACCGCGTCGACGATGACTGCCGTGGCCATGGGTGAGCCCCTCCTTGGCGAACTGGACCGGCCGGTCAAGAGCATGCCCCTCCGGCTGGAGGCCGGTCAATCGCGGCCCGTGGCGGCCCGTGCCCGGCGGCCCGTGGCGGCGTCGTGCCCGGCGGCCCGGCTCCGCGTGGCGGCGTCGTGCCCGGCGGTCGGGCGGGCGTTACACCCTTTGGGTACCGTGGCCGCTCATGCGGGACATGAGCAGGTGGCTCGGAGACGGCGGGATGCCGATCCTCGCAGCCGTCGGCGTCAGCTTCGAGGGTTTCGGGGCCGGGGGGCGGGGGAGCGGGGCGGGGAGCGGGGACGAGGCAGGGGGCGAGGGGGCCGGGGGCGGGGACGAGGCAGGGGGCGGGGCCGGGCTGGAGGGCTGGTCGGGCCGGGCGGACGGGGGGTGGGCCGCAGCCAGGTGGGAGCCCACCCCCCTCGCCTGCAACCCCCACGGCATCGTCCAGGCCGGCGTCCACGCGGTCGTCCTCGACGCCGCCATGAACTTCGCCGTCAACGCCTCCCTCGACGGGGACGACCGGTCCCGGGCGACCTTGGAGATGAAGACCGAGACCATGCGGGCCGCCCGGGCCGGCCAGGCGCTCGCCGTCGGCGGCCGGGTGACCAGGCTGGCCCGCCAGGTCGCATACACCGAGGCCGTGGTGCGGGACGAGGGGGGGCAGCTCGTGAGCCGGGCCACCGGCACGTTCCTCCTCCACCGGGAGCCGTAGGGACGCGGCGGTGGTGGACCCGGACGGGCCCGGCCCGGCGCCCGAGGGCTGGCCGCCCCGGCTGTGGGAGGTCCTGGCGGCGGACCCGAGCCTCACCATGGTCGCCGACGGCGACGCCGCCTACCCCGCCAACCTGGCGGGCCTGCACGGCCGCCCCCCGGTGCTGTTCGTCCGGGGCCGCCTGGACCCCGCCGACGTCGCGAGCGTGGCCGTGATCGGCACCCGCCAGGCGACCCCTCTCGGGCGGGACTGGGCCCGGCGAGCGGCCGCGGACCTGGCCGGGGCCGGCTGGACGGTCGTCTCCGGCCTGGCCAGGGGGATCGACGCCGAGGCCCATCGAGGAGCGATCGACGCGGGCGGGCGCACCCTGGCCGTCCTCGGCAGCGGGCTCGACGTGGTGTACCCCCCCGAGCACGCCGGGCTGGCAGCCGAGGTGGCCCGGGCCGGCGCCACCATCTCCCAGTGGTGGCCGTGGGCTCCGCCGGCCCCCCACCGTTTCCGGCGGCGCAACGCCCTGTGCGCCGGGCTGGCCCGCGCCACCCTGGTAGTGGAGGCGGGCGCACGGAGCGGAGCCCGCCTCCAGGCCCGGCTGGCCCGGGGGCAGGGTCGCCCGGTGCTGCTGGCAGCCCGCCTTGCGGCGGCCGAGCCCTGGGCCCGTGACCTCGTGGAGGCGGACGCGGCGTCGGTGGTGGCCGGCGCCGGCGATGTCGTGGCGATGCTCGGGGGCCTCTGCCCGCCGGGCCTCGCTCCCCTGCCCGCCGCACCGGTCCAGCTCCGGCTCCGCCTCGGGTGACGGGTGGATGGCGTGCCCAGCGTCCACGACTGGACCGGGCCGCTGGCCGGCTGGTGCCTGGCCGTCCCGGCTCGAGGCCCGGGGGTCTGCCCAGCCTGCCGGGGGGCGCTGCGCCCGGGGTTCTCGACCTGTGCCAGCTGCGCGTGCGTGCTCTCGCAGGTCGCGCTGCCGTGCCGCCGCGTCGTGCCGGTCAGCATCTACCGGGTCGGGGGCCCATTGCACCAGGCCCTCCGGCGCTACAAGGACGGCCCCACCGCTGCGGTGCGGCGCCGTCACGCCGTCACCACCGTGGCCCTGCTGGCCCGGTTCGTCTTCGACCACGGGCCGTGCCTCGCAGGAGGGGCTCCCTGGGACCTGGTCACGACCGTGCCCTCCACCTCGGGCGGCGACGGGCCCCACCCCCTCGAAGCCGCCCTGGCACTGGTCCCCTGGCTGGAGGCCCAGCACACGCGCACGCTGGCCCGCACCGCCGTTCCGCTGCACCATCGCTCCGCCGGCGACGGCGCCTTCACGGTCACCGCCGACGTCGGCGGGGCCAGGGTGCTGGTCGTCGACGACACCTACACGTCGGGGGCCAGGGCCCAGAGCGCGGCTTCGGCGCTGGCGCTGGCGGGGGCCCGGGTGCTCGCCATCGTCCCCGTGGGCCGGGTGGTCGACCCCGGATGGGCGCCCCACGTGGCGGCCTACTGGCGGGCGCTGGCCGCCGAGCCGTTCGACTTCGGCCGCTGCTGCCTAGATGGCGACAGGCAGCTCCGCTCGGGCGCCGACCGGGGGGCGGCCGGCGGGCAGCCGCTCTCCGGCGCGGCCCCGGGGGCCACCCTCGGCACCGCCGACCGGAGGGCTACTGGCCCGTGAGGGTGGCCTCGCCGATCGCCGCGGTGCGAGCCGGGCCCAGCTCGGTGAACCACACCAGGACGTAGCTGGCCCGATGGCCACCGAGGGGGAACACCACGGTCGTCCCCGTGGCGGTGGCCGCGGCCACGGGCGTGCCCCAACCTCCGATGGCGGGGTGGGACTGGTCCGACACGTACACGCTCGCCTTCCACCCGAGGGTCGAGGCGGTGGCCAGGAGCTCTAGGGCGTGGAGCCGGTGGGGCGCCGCCAGGTGGAGGATGAACCCGACACCCGGCTTCAGGTTGCCGAACTCCCTCGTGTAGTAGATCTGGGTCTGCCACACCGTCGCCGGGTTGTGGTCGAAGAGGTTCGGGATGGCGCTCGGGTCCTCGCTCCCGTCCCCACCGTCGGCCCTGGGGTCGAAGGACACCCCACCGGCTATCGGGACGGGCCGGGCGGCGGCAGGGGGCAGGCCGGTGGTCGTCGGGGAGGCCTGCGGCCGGGGCGGTCCCGCGCCACCGCCTGTCAGCCGGCTCACGAGGATCCCGGCCACGACGAGTGCGGCCACCACCACGCCCACCACGACCAGGGGGAGGGCCCGGCGGCGGCCGGGGCGGTCGGGGGCGGGGCGGTCGGGGGCGGGGCGGTCGGGGGCGGGGCGGTCGGGGGC
>JBOGGR010000399.1:0-2122 GCA_050744025.1 Acidimicrobiales bacterium | reverse complement strand
CCTTCTGCTCGTCCTGGTTCTGAGCTCGCTGCCGCCCCGCCGGGGCGCCTGCCAGCCCTGCGGCGCCGTGCCCGGGTCAGCCCGCCCGGCAGCCCCGCGGCGCCGTACTCAGGTCAGCCGGCCGGTGCCGAAGGGGCCGGAGCGCAGGCCGGTGGGAGGGACCGGGGCCAGCGGCACGGGGACCAGGCATGCCTCGCCCCCGCTGGCGGCGGCAGGGCTGGTCCGGCCGGTCCGGCCGGTGGAGCCCGGCCCCGGCAGGTCGAACAGGTAGGCGGACGCCTTGTCGACCGAGTAGTGCCCGGCGAGGCGGCCGATGGCGGCGAAGCGTTCCAGGTAGACCTGCCTCTCGTCGGCCGGGGCGAACGACAGGTGGTAGCCGAACACGATCCACACCCTCCTCGCACCGGCCGGCACGATGGACCGGGGGTCCGCGCAGGTCCCGCCGCTCGCCGCCGGCTCCACGACCGTCGCCGGCATGTGGAGGCCGAGGGTGGAGGCGTAGTAGCCCCACACGTTCCCGGCCCCCCTGTCGAGGTCGATGGCGTCGCCGGGGCGGAGGTGGGCCTTCACGTACGCGAGGACCGGGCGCACCTCGCTGATGCGGATCGGGTGGGCAGCCTCCTGGTACGCGCCGGCCAGCGGGTGGACGGCCAGCACGACCAGGACGGCGCCGGCCAGGCCCCGGAGGGCGGCCGCCGCCACTCGGCCCCCGGGGGGGCGCCTGGGCGCCTGGCGCTCGGAAGCCTGGCGCCGGGCCGGCCGGGCGCGGCGGGCGGGAAGGGCCCGGGCGCCGCCCAGGTCCAGCGTGGCGGCCAGGCCGACCAGCAGGACCGGCACGAGGAAGAGGGCCAGCCGGGACTCGACCGGGTACTTCCCCGACCACGCCCCGAGGAACGCGGCGGCGAGCACCACCAGGAGGGCGACGGCCGTCCAGCCCCGCCGCCGGACGAGCACCGCGGCCCCGACGACGAAGGCGCCCACCGCCAGCCAGACGATGGAGAACCCCGCCGGATCGGCCATCAGGCCCGAGGCGGCCCGGGCGACCCAGTGGAGCGCCGACGCCGGGGACAGGGGATGGGGCACGAAGCCCGACGCCCAGTAGGCGAGCAGCACGGTGTCGTGGCCGAGGTGGCGGAGCGACACGAGGTAGTCGACGGCGGCGCTGGCGGCTATGACGGCGGCGGCGGCCACGGTCCTTCCGGCCGCGGCCCACCGGCGGCTCGCGGCCGCCCTGACGACGAGCAGGCCGGCCTCGGCGCCGCCGACCAGCACGGCGGCGTGGGAGCACCAGACGAGCACCGCTCCGACGACGGCGAAGACGGCCAGGCGTCGCCGGGGGAAGGTCCCCCCCGACACCAGGCCCACCCCGAGCGCCACCACGACGAGGGTGCACAGCACGTCAACGGAGTACTGCTTGGCCTCCGTCGCGTAGAAGACCAGCGGGGGCGAGAAGGCGAAGAGGGCCACGGCGGCCGCCGTCGCGAGCGGCGACAGGAGCCGCGACGCCACGTACCAGACCAGCACCAGGCTGGCCAGCCCGGCGAGGAGCGGGAGGACGGTGAGGGCGTACTCGTTGTTGCCGAGCACGAGCACCGACGCCCGCTCGGCCCAGAGGAACCCGACCGGGGCCCCTTGCTGGAAGGCGAGCGGCTGCAGGAGGCCGGCGAAGCTGCGATGGACGATGTTGTAGGCGAGCATGGCCTCGTCCGGCCAGAGCGACCGGTGGGCCGCCAGCTGCTCGATGCGAAGCGCGGCCCCGGCCAGGACTAGGACGAGGGGCACCGTCCTCTCGAGCAGCCGGTCCGCCTGCCCGACCCCGCCCCGACCGGCCCGGGAGCGGGCGTGGGCTCCTGGTCCCGGCCACAGCAGGCGCCCGCCGGCCCCCCGGCCCTCGTGCCCGGGCCGGGCCAGCGGCGGCGCCTCCATCAGATTGCCCCGAGGGGACTGGCGGCTTCAGCCGTCAGGTGAATCGGGGCTCGGGCCGAAGGCCCGACAGTCCTCGTGAGTGTCACAGCCGGCTCGTAGGCTCTGCTCGTCATGTCGGATGCTCGCCTTCGTCGCACCGCTGGGGGGGTCAGCTCGCTTGGTCTGCACCTGGTGTGGTGCCCGAAGTACCGCGCAC
>JBOGGR010000398.1:0-2417 GCA_050744025.1 Acidimicrobiales bacterium | reverse complement strand
CTGCTCGAGGTCATCGAGTCGGAGGGGCTGATCCCGAGGGCGGCCGAGCTCGGTGCTGGCCTCCTGGCCGACCTCCAGCGCCTGGCCACCGACCACCCCGGTCTGGCGTCCAACGCCCGGGGGCGGGGCCTCATGTGCGCCGTCGACCTGCCGAGCGCAGAGCAGCGGGACCAGGCCCTCCAAGGCCTGCGGGCCGACGAGCACGTGCTGGCCCTTGGGTGCGGGGAGCGCTCCATACGCTTCCGGCCGGCCCTGTCCGTGAGCGCCGAGGAGCTGTCCCTCGCCACGGCCGCCGTCGGCCGCGTCCTCACCCGCATGGAGGCGGGAGCGTGAGCCGCCCCCGCCCCGCCGCCCCCGCCCCGGGAGCCGGCCGGTGAGCCCCCGGACGCTGGCCTCGGTCGTCGCCGGCAAGGCCGCCGGCGCCGCCCCGGGGGGACGCCTGGCGTCCACCAACCCGGCCCGGACCGCGGACGTCGTGGCCGAGGTGTCCCTCGGGGACGCTGGCACCCTGGCCGAGGCCTGCCGGGCGGCACGGTCCGCCCAGCCCGGGTGGGCCGACGTCCCGGCACCGGTCCGCGGCCGGGCCGTCGCCCAGATCGGGCGCCTGGTGGAGGCGAACAAGGAGGCCCTCTCCCGCCTGGTGACCCGGGAGGTCGGCAAGCCGCTGGCCGAGGCGAGGGGCGAGGTGCAGGAGATCGTCGACACCTGCGACTTCTTCCTCTCCGAGGGGCGCCGCCTGTACGGCCAGACCGTGCCGTCGGAGATGCCGGACAAGGCCCTCTTCACGTTCCGCAACCCCGTGGGCGTGGTGGCCGTCATAACGGCCGGCAACTTCCCGGTCGCCGTCCCCTCCTGGTACCTGGTGCCCGCCCTCCTCTGCGGGAACACCGTCGTGTGGAAGCCGGCCGAGTACTCGGCCGGCGTCGCCACGGCCCTGTTCGAGCTGTTCAGCAACGGCGGCCTGCCGCCTGGCGCCCTGAACCTGGTCCTGGCCGAGGGTGCCGCCACGTACGCCGGCCTGGAGCGGGCCCTGGAGGCCGGCCTGGTGGACAAGGTCGGCTTCACCGGGTCGTCCGAGGTGGGGTCGCGCATCGGCGAGCTGTGCGGCCGCCACCTCCAGGCCCCGTGCCTGGAGCTCGGGGGCAAGAACCCCATGGTGGTCATGGCCGACGCCGACCTGGACCTGGCGGTGGACGGGGCGCTCTTCTCCGGCTTCGGCACGGCGGGGCAGCGCTGCACGTCACTCGGGACGGCGATCGTCGAGGAGGCCGTGCACGACGCGTTCGTCGAGCGCCTCGCGGCCCGGGTGGAGGCGGCGCCCATCGGGGACCCGACGGCCGACGTCCTTTACGGGCCCATGCTGGACGAGCGTTTCGCCCGCCGCTTCGAGGACCACCTCCGCCTGGTCCAGCCCCACCACCGGGTGCTGGGCTCGACCGGCACCGGCCGGATCACCGGGGCCAACCCGAGGCCGGCCTTCGTCGGCGACCCCGAGGAGGGCTGGTACTGCCACCCGTCGATCGTGGACGGGGTGGTGTCCGGGGACGCCCTGCTCGTGACCGAGACGTTCGGCCCGATCGTAGGGGTGGCGAGCTGCGCCGGCCTCCGCCAGGCGCTCGACCTCGCCAACGAGTCCGGCTACGGCCTCTCGTCGTCCATCTACACCACGTCGCCCGCCTCGGCGTTCCGGTTCCGCAGCGGCATCAGCGCCGGCATGGTGAGCGTCAACAACTCCACGTCCGGCGCCGAGGCCCACCTGCCCTTCGGGGGCAACGGGCGCTCGGGCAACGGCAGCCGCCAGTCGGGGATGTGGGTCCTCGACCAGTTCACCCGCTGGCAGTCGGTCAACTGGGACTACTCGGGGCGCCTCCAGAAGGCCCAGATGGACACCGCCGAGCTCGCCGCCGACCCCGGGTGGCGCCTCCAGGAGTAGCAGCGGAACAGGTCTGGTCCCGCCAACCTCCCCCGCCCACTCCCGCCGGCTGACAGCTGCGGCTGGCCGACCCGCCCGCAAGCGGCGGGCGGGTCAGCGCACAGTGATCCGGCCTGCCCCCGGCCCCGTGACCGAGCCGATCACGGCGGCGCGGTGGCCCCCGGCCCGCAGCTCGGCCACGGCGGCCGAGGCCGCCGCGGCCGAGGAACCGAACAGGAGCCAGCCCGAGGTCTGGGCGTCGGCGAGCAGGACGAGGGTGGGGTCGTCGGGGCCGTCAGGCCCCGGCGACCCCGCCATCGTCAGGCGGTCCCTCACCCAGCCCAGGTTGCGGCCGGTGCCGGCAGGGACGGCGCCTGCCGCAGCCAGGGCCGCCACGTCGGGGAGGAGGGGTACGGCCGAGGCGTCGACTGCGACGTCGACGCCGGACGCCTCGGCCATCTTGGCCAGGTGGCCGAGCAGGCCGAAGCCGGTGACGTCGGTGGCG
>JBOGGR010000397.1:0-8544 GCA_050744025.1 Acidimicrobiales bacterium | reverse complement strand
GGGCAGCCGCACCCGCGGCACAAGACCCGACCAGCCAACCGGGCATCCCCAGGCGACCAGGCGACCCAGGACCGTTCGGAGTCGCCCACCGAGCATAAGTCACTATTGCTCAGTGATTAGGAACGGTGACCCGCCCATCCCCTACAGCCAGGCGGTCGCTGCCGACGGGCTCGAACGCGAGCCCGCCCTCGGCGTCACCCGCCTCGGTACCGGGGTGGTGATCCACACCCAACCCACTACCGACAGGCGCCTCCCGATCGTGTTCGGCTACGCGGATGGCCGTGGCCAGTGGTACCGCGACGGGCGGCGCAACACCGAGACGCCGACCCCCGGCGAGGTGGAGGACATCGGGCAGGTGGCCCTGTACCGGGTCGGCCAGACCAACCTCCCGACCCCTGAGCGCATGCAGGTCATCGCACTCGACGATCCCGTCGTCGAGGCCCACGATCACCGTCCGGGCTCGCCCTACGTGGAGGCGGTCTGGCTAGAGCTCCTCGGGCCCAGTGCCACCTGGACCTGGCAGCGGGCCGCTCGCCAGGCTGCAGCCAGGCCCTCCAGCGTGGTGGACATGGCCGACCTGGCCACCAGCCTCGGGCTCGGCAACGGGCTCGGGACCAACGCGCCCCTGTCTCGCACCCTCGGACGGCTCGTCTGGTTCGACGCCGCCCGAGGGGCCGGTGACACCCTCGCGGTGCGGGTTGCCCTGCCTGACGTGGCCGCCCGGCGGCTGGCCCGCCTCTCGGTCTCGGCCAGGCTCGCCCATAATCACCTCGCCGCCAGGGTCCGGCACTCCGTCCCGCCGGCGGCCGAGCCGATGGCAACTCTCAGCCCAGCGGGGGTCGGCCTGTGATCGCCCGCGCGCCATCGCTGATCGACGGGGCCCTGGCCCGTCACAACCTCGCCGAGGTAGCCCGGCGGACCTCCATACCGCTCTCCGCTGAGACCGGCACCGTCACCGTCCGCTGCCCGCTGCCCTCCATGCGGCTCTACCTTGACGACAACCGGTACCACTGCTTCGGCTGCGGAGCCAAAGGCGACGTCATCCAATGGGTACGAGACGCCGGGGGTCTGGGCGGGGCCCAGGCCGTCCGGGCCCTCGACTCCGGCCGGCCGATCCCGAACGCCTGGGCCGGCGCGCCCATCGAGGGACGCCATCGCACCCGCCCGACCGCCGCCAGCGGCGCCTCCGGCGGCCACCTCCCAGCCGAGCTGCCCGACCTCGCCCGCACTCCTCTCGACCGAGTACGCAGGGTCCTCCAGGCCGCCTGGGCCATTTACAGCGGCGGCGCGCTCCACGAGCGCGGCGTCGCCTACCTCGCCGGCAGGGGTATCGACGTAGGCCTGCTCGAAGCCCGCTACCGTCGGGCCGAGGTCGGGCACACCCCGGGCGCTCCGGACGGGCTCGTCGCCGCCTCGCGAGCCGCCGGCTACAACGACGATGAGTTGGTCGACGCTGGCCTGGCCCAGCGGACGCCAGGCCAGCGGGTCACCGACTTCTACAGCCAAGGAGTGCTGGTGCCTGTGCGGGAGCCCGGCGGCCGCTTGGCCGGCCTGATCGACCGCAACATCGGTGACCCCTGGTTCGCCAAGTACAAGAACCCTCCGATCACCCACGCCTACGACAAGTCGATCAACCTGTACCTACCCCTGCCGGCGCCGGCTGCCCTTGACGGCCAGGTCGTGGTGGTCGAAGGGACCTTCGACGCCATGGCCATCGCCGTGGCCGCCATCGGGGCGGGGGTTGACCACGAGTTCTGTCCCGTCACCCAGTCCGGTCGTGAGTTGTCGCCGGCCCAGCTCGAGCACGTGCTCGCCCTGCACGCTGGCCCCCCGGTCATCGGCTTCGACGGGGATGCCCCGGGCCGGGAGGCGAACGTCCGCCTCGCGGCCGCCGTTGCCGCAAGGGGCAGACGCGTGCTACTGGCGATGCTCCCGGACGGAGAGGACCCAGCTTCTTGGCTGGCGGCCCGCGGTTCGGCGGGGCTTGCCGCCTGGACCCGAAGCGGCTGTCATGACTCCCCGCCAGGCGATGTTCGCCCCGCGCTCGCTGACAAACTGATCGCGGCCCGTCTCGCCGCGACCGCCTCTCGCAGGTTCGCTACATCACCAGCCC
Organism: Acidimicrobiales bacterium; assembly: GCA_050744025.1. GTDB lineage: Bacteria > Actinomycetota > Acidimicrobiia > Acidimicrobiales > JAJPHD01 > JBOGGR01. The sequence continues at coordinate 6,431 of JBOGGR010000397.1, read as the reverse complement.
ACGCCCAAGGACTGGCCGTCACCGCCGTGCCGAGCGTCGACGCCGGGATGGGTCTGTGAAGCTTCTGCCCGTCCTACTCGTGGAGGCCGGCGGGGACCCGACGGTGGAGCTCCTGAGCAGGATCGACGGGGCTCCCGCTCCGGAGCCCGCTCCTGTTGCACCACCATCTGGCGAACCGCTCACCATGTCGCTCTCCGAGGCGGCCAAGATCCTCGGGATCGGCGTCTCGACCGCCTACCGGCTGTGCTCGCGGGGCGAGTTCCCAGTCCCCCTGCTACGGATCGGCGGAACGGTCAAGGTCTCCAGGAAACGGCTCTGGGACTACGTCGAGGGCACCGACGACCGGCCCGCCAGGGCCGGCAGCCGGCCTGGCACGTGACCTCGGCATGGGCACCAGGGCGGCGACGGCCTCGCTGATCTTGCGGTCCGTCTGCTCCAGGTGGTGGACGTAGACCTTCAGCAGGACCGACGGGTCATGACCGTTGCGCCCGGCGACAGCCGTGATCGGGTAGCCAAGGTCGAGAGGTCGAGGGCGTGAGTCGAGTGGAAGTGGCGGAGGCAGTGGAAGTGGACCTCAGGGCGCACGGCCGCCCCACACCGCCCTCTGACAGTTGCGAACCACCTGGACACGTAGCTGGGCCGCCACGGGACCGATGCGTCCACGGCGTCTGAGAACAGGAAGGGATTACCGATCAGGCTCACCCGGGCGGCCTCGGCCCGGAGCCTCATCCAGTCGAGCTGCTCCAGGGCAACCTGGATGCTCACGGGGTCGAGCGCCACGTAGCGAACCCTGTGGCCCTTGGTGTCCGTGGTATGAAGCCCTGTCCCGGTCTCCTCGTCGACGTAGACGGACTGGTCGACCCGGGCTCGCCGGCGGGTCCAGTCGAAGTCGTCGAGCTTCAGGGCGCACAGCTCGGCCTCCCGCACGCCGAGCACCGCCCCCAGCCAGATGGCCGTGCTCATCTCCGGCCGGTGCTGAGGGCGCCCGTACTTGGAATGACTGACGGGCTCGGCCTCGGCGGCCTCCATCAAGGCGATGACCTCCGCGATGGTCGGCTCAACGATGGGAGCTTGCGGGACGGAGGGCACGTCCACCTTGCGCACAGGGTTGGCGGGGACCAGGTCCCGCTTCCAGGCGAAGGTGAAGACGGCTGAGAGGATCTGCTTGTGCTGCCTGATGGTGGCCGCACTGAGGGGTCCTCCGGGACGGTTGGGCGCGCCCAACTGGCCCAGCAACTGGTCCAGCGATGCCACGCTTACCTTCCGGGCCAACTTGGCGCCCATCGCTGGGCGCAGGTTGTGACCGATCTTGCGGCGAGCCCCGGTGATGTAGTTGGGCGAGCGGCCGATCCGCCGGAGGTGGGCGAGCCACGCATCGAAGAGGGAGTCCATCATGGCCGAGCCCACCTTGACAGCACCGGCCGATGCCTCCGAGACGAGTTTGCTCAGGGCCCTCTGAGCCTGGGTGCGGTTGCCCTCGAACATCCGAGTCACCCGCTCGTACGAGCCGGTTGTCGGGTCCCGGCCAACCGAGACCCGTAGCTCCCACACCCCCGGGCGGACCTCGTGGAGCGACCCTGAGCCGCTAGGCCGACGGGGCTTGCGCTGCCGCTGGTCGCCTTTGGTGGCCACCAGGTGCTCGGGGCGGCAGCAGGCTGCGTTATGGCAAGTCTGGACGATCCTCACACCCGCCGGCAGTTCACCATGGGCCAGTTGCCAGGCCAGCCGGTGCGCCTTCCAGGCCCTCCCCTCGGCCTTCAACATGCCGTAGCCGTACGGGTCCCGGGCACCAGCCCAGGTCCAGCAACCGTCGGTGCGGTCCAGCCGATCCCAGAACTCCTCCGCCTTCACCTGGGCTCCTCTCCGGCGGTTACTACAACGGTTACTAGGACGCGAATCCCTCAGCTAATAGTGACCCGCACCTGCCCTGGGGGCTGAACAACCGGTCTTACCAGGCTCTTTGCGGGAGGCGGCGAGCGGAATCGAACCGCTGTACAGGGCTTTGCAGGCCCTTGCCTAAACCACTCGGCCACGCCGCCAGGCTCCCCACGATAGCCCTGCCGCGGGCCCCTCCGGCCCGACTGAAGCGACCGCGGGCCGGCCGGTAGGCTCGCGCTGTCATGTCCGACACCGTGGGCAGGACGGCGCGTCCACCCCGCACCCGCATCATCCGCAATGCCTCGATCGCCGTCTGCGCCGTCCTCGGCATCGCCCTGGTAGCAGTCCTGGCGGGACGGTCAGCGGCCAGGCCCACCCCCCCTGCCAGCTTCGGGGTGACCACGCTCGCCTCCCGCCCCGCCGCCCCCGACTTCGCCCCGCTGACCAGGGGGAAGCTGGTGCCCGCCAACGTGCTGGCGGCCCTCCGCGTGCCGGCTGACGCCACCGTCGTCGGCCGGAGCAACCTGGACAGGGGCGTGGACACCTTCGACCGGAGCGTGACCTACACCTCGCCCGCCAGCCCGGCCACGATCGACCACTTCTTCCCGGTCGCCCTGGCCCACCAGCAGTGGCGGGTGGTCGACTCCGTCGGCCCGATCCTCGCCCGCCTCGCCGGCACCGACGGCTTCTACTGGGAGGTCGGTGTGACCGTGTCCCCGTTGTCCGGCGACGCAGCTGACCCTGGCGGCAGCCGCTTCACGGTGGGCCTTTTGCAGTTCCAGGGCGAGGCCTGACCGGTCGGCCGACCGGCTGACCGGGTGACCGGCCGCCCGCCCGCCGCCCGACCGGCTGACCGCCCGGCCGCCCGCCGCCCGACCGGCTGACCGCCCGGCCGAGGCCGGCTGCTGGCCCGGCTCGCCTCCCATGCCTCCTCACCCCATCCGGGCGACCGCCACCGCAACGGCCACGGCCACGGCCGTCCAGCACAGGGCCTTGAGAGCCCCTTCCAGGGGGGCCAGGAGCGCATCACGATCCAAGTCCTGCCGGGTGCCGTCGGCCAGGGTCACCTCCCCCTCGACGGCGACCGCCTGACGGCGGAGGGTCCGAGCGGGCGAGCTCAGATGGCGCTGGGCCGCCGACAGGGCGAAGGCGCCGACCGCCGCGGCCACGGCCGCCGCACCCAGCGTGTGGGCCTGGGCGAAGTATGCGGTGAGGACCGGGAAGGAGCCCCAGGCGGCGGCGAACCCGGCGTCGTTGTGCAGCCGCCCCCCCACCAGCTCGAGGTCGTACGCCACGACGAGAAAGGCCCCCACCACGATGAACGGGGCCAGACCGAGCCCGACCCGCACCACTCCGGCCGCCCCGATGGCCACGGCGAGGGCCAGGCTGGCAGTCGCCGCGGCTACGAGATGGGCGGACGGGATGGACGTCCGCAGCGGCCGGCCCTTGACCTCGTCCAGCGCGTGGGCAGCCACCCCAACGGCCAGGAAGAACGCCACCAGCGTGGCCACGAGCACCCTCAGGTCGACAACAGGCGCCAGGGCCGCCCCGATGACCACGTAAGCAAGGTGCCAGGCCGTGTACGGAGGGTGGAGGACCGTCCACCAGTCTCTCCAACCGCCGCCTGGGGCCGCATAGAAGGCCGCCGGGGCCGACCCCGGGCTCGAAGGCTGCGGCTCCGGGGCCGACCTCGGGCTCGAAGGTCGCGGCTCCGGGGCCAGCGCCGGCGTCTCAGGCATCCACCGCCTCGGCCCCGGCGGGTGCCGGAGACAAGCGCGGCTGCCCGCCGGCCCTCGTGCCCCACATCACGAGCCCGCCGCCCAGGCTCATGGTCCTGGCTCCCACCCCGTCGATGCCGGCCTCCCGCCAGGCCGCCATCGTCCGCGGAACCGGATGGCGGCGGTAGTGGGCGGTGATGCTCGGACCGAGGAACCTGCCGACGTCGTACCACTCCCGGCCCCCCAGGAGGCCCCCGGCCGCCGGGAGCACCGCTCGGGTGTACATCCACCACAGCGGCCGCCACACCGGCAGCGGAGGCAGATGGAACTCGAGGGAGGCGATGGTGCCCCCGGGGCGCACCACCCGTGCCAGCTCGGCCAGGGTGCCGGCCGGGTCCGCGACATAGCGCAGGAGGTAGGTGAAGGTGAGGGCGTCGAAGGTGGCGTCCCGGAATGGCAGCTCCTCGCCGCGGCCCACCAGCAGCTGGATCCGGTCCTGGCGTCCCCGGCGGACCACGTTCTGCCGGCCCTGGCGGAGCATGGCCTCGGTGACGTCGACCCCCACCACCATGGCGCCCGTCCTGGCCTCGACCGCCAGTGCCACCCCGGCCGGGCCGGTCGCCACGTCCAGCACCTTCGACGTCGGACCGGCCAGCGTCCTTTCCACCGTGGCCGCCCTCCACCGGCGGTCCTGGCCCAGGGAAAGGACGGCGGCGAGGACGTCGTATCGGGAGGGGAGCCCGGCAAACAGCTCGGTGGCGAAGCGGTTGGGCTCGGCCCGTGAACGGGCGACCATCGGGCCAGCCGCCGGTGAAGCCCGGCCCCGGCGGGCGCTCAGCTTGGTGTCCACCTGTGATCCGCCTCCTCGCGCTGGCCGTGGGTCCCGGCCAGAGTAGGTGCCGGCGCCAGCCACGGGTACCTACGTCCGACCAGCCCGCCCGGATTCTGGAGCCCTGGCCATGGCGAGGCGGTCGAGGCTATGACTACGAGGTGCCCCCGACCCGCTACGACGCCGTGGTCGTGGGGGCGGGGCCCGCCGGCGCCGTCGCCGCCCTGGTCCTGGCCCGGGGCGGGGCCGCCGTGGCCCTGGTCGACAAGGCGGCGTTCCCGAGGGACAAGGCTTGCGGCGACCTCATCGGGGCCCGGGGGGTGCAGCTGCTCACCGATCTCGGTCTGACGCCGCCAGCCCATGTGGACGTCGGTGACATGGCCGTGGTCGGGCCCACCGGAGGCCGGGCCCTGCTGCCGGCCCGGGCCGGCCTGACCTACCCGGGTCAGGGCTGGGCAGTCGCCCGGAAGGTCTTCGACTCCTGGCTGCGCGAGGCGGCGATCGCCTCCGGGGCCGAGCCGATCACCGCCAGGGTATCCGGGCTGGCGCCAGGGGCGGGGCCGGCATCGGCATGCAGGTCTCCGGTTCGCCGGGGTGCTCGGGCCCAGGGCCCGCCCGACCCGCTCGCGGCGGGTGTCCGCCTGGCGGATGACCGGGTCATCGAGGCCGACGTCGTGATCGGGGCGGACGGCGCCACGAGCGTGGTGGCCGAGGCAGCCGGGCTCGTGGAAACCGACCGCATCCTGTGGGGTTTCGCCGTACGCTCCTACGTGAGCCAGCCGGTCCACCTCCCGGTCATCGCCTTCTGGGATCCGGTGCCGGGCCGGGGATTCCCCGGATACGGATGGCTCTTCCCCGGTCCCGCTGGCAGCGCCAACGTGGGCCTCGGCCTGGGGACCGGCACCGATCGCCGCGGGGGGGCAGAGGCCACTCGTCACCTCGACGACTTCCTCACCCACCTCGGCCGGCTCGGACTCATGGGCGGTCAGGCCGGGGGCGACGGGGCCGGGTTCGGCCGGACCGGGGGCGACGGCGCCGGGGGCGACGGGACCGGGGGGGACGGGGCGGCGCGAGCATCCCGGGCGACCCCCCGCCTGGGGGGCTGGCTCAAGCTCGGCATGGTGGGCACGGTGCCGGCCCGGGCAAACGTGCTCCTCGTCGGGGACGCCGCTGGGCTCGTCAACCCCCTCCAGGGCGAGGGGATCGCCCAGGCCATTGAGAGCGGCGGGGCAGCGGCTCGGGCCGTGCTGGCCGGCCCGTCCAGCGCAGCAGCTGCCTACCGGGCCCACCTCCGACACCGCTACCTCGCCTACCAGGCGGCCACCGCCAGCCTCCACACGACCTTCCTGGGCCGGCCCCGCCTCATCTCGGCCGTAGGCCGCGCCCTGACCGCCCCCGGCGCCGCGCGGACCCTGGGTGGCTGCTGGGCCCTCTACTGGAACGACCTGACCGACGGGGCAGAGCCCTCTGCTCCGGCCCGAGCGGCCCGACTGGCCGACCTGGCCGCGCGCAGCGCCACAGCGGTGGGCCGGCCCCGCCGCTGGCTGAACACCGCCCTGGCCGAGTGAGCCGGGCGGGGCGCCGCGGGGCGCCACAAGCCCAGTCCAGTGGGACCCCGGACCGGAAGGCGGACCACGGGCGCAGCCCAGACGGACGGCGCGGATCGACCGGATTCCGGCCCGCCGACCACGCCCCGGGCGGTCCCCACGCCAGCCAGGGAGCGTCCGGGCTCACGCCAGGGGGCCGACCGCCGCCTCGACTGCGGCCAGCACGGCTCCCGACTCCACCAGCTCGGTGGCCACGGCGAGGTCCGGCGCGAGGAATCGGTCGACGTCGAGTCTCGGCACCCGCTCCCGCAGGACGGCCAGGGCAGCCTGGCTGGCGGCACCCGGGGACAGGGCGCCGGCGCCGGCGGGAACAGGGGCGCCGGCGGGAACGGGGGCCCCGGAGCCGACGCCGGCGGGGACAGGGACGCCGGCGGGAACGGGGGCCCCGGCGCCGGCGAC
>JBOGGR010000396.1:0-2598 GCA_050744025.1 Acidimicrobiales bacterium | reverse complement strand
GCACCGCCGGCACTGGCAGCGTCCCCTCACGAAACCAGCGGTAGGCGGTCTGGGGATGAACGCCCTGGCGCCGAGCCCACTCCGTCAGATTCACCACCGCAGCGTATCACTCGATCACTCGTACGCTTGGTACCACTCACTATTGTGCCAACGGTTGCCTACCCCGCCCTGGCAGACCTTGTGCTGGAGGGATCCAGTCCGGCCGACGGCGAGCCGCTCACGGTGGTGGTGGAGGCGTCGTGGCGGGTGGACCGCCACGAGGTGGAGCGGGCACAGGCCAGGGCAGGGACCCTCGCCCGGATCGGCAGGCGGGCCGTGGCGGCAGTGGCCGGGCGCTCCGCCACGCCCGCTGCAGAGGAGGAGGCCCCGCGGGCATCGGTGGAGGTGCTCATCAGCCCCGGGCTATGACCGGGTCCGCCGGGAGCTCGTGAGCGGAAGCGAGGTCAGGCCCGCGTCTCGACGGCCGAGTGACGGGACGGGAAGGACACCGTCAACGTCGTAGCCACCAGGGCGATGCAGCACAAAAGCACCTCCCCCGGGCGCGACAGGTGAAGCCAGCGCGACGCTCCCATGACGCCAGCCTTCCTGCGGTGCCACCGGGAGGTCCCGGCCCCGCCGCCCTCACGCCCGGCTCGCCGGGCGCGGGCGGTAGCTCCCGCCGTCGGCTTCCACCTCTTCCAGACGGCTACGTGGGCCTCAGCGGCGGCGACCCGTCCAGAGGACCGGCGCCTGGCTGACAGGGACCAGGTCGCGGCGGTACTGGCGGTGGGTCCGCTCGACGGCCTCCATGGCCTCCCTGCGGGCCTGGGCCAGGTCGCGGCGGAGCCGCTCGACCTCGTCCTCCAGGGCCATCACCCGGCGCACCCCCTCCAGGTTGAGCCCGGCAGCCGTCAGGTCCTGGATGCGCCGGAGCCGGTCGATGTCGCGCTCGCTGTAGCGCCGGCTGCCGCCGCCGGTCCGGGCCGGGTCGACCAGGCCCCGGCGTTCGTAGATCCGAAGGGTCTGGGGGTGCACGCCGGCCAGCTCGGCGGCGACCGAGATCACGTAGACGGCCCGGGTGGCGGTCACCCGCCCGCCGCGGTCCTCGGCCCGGGTGGCGGTCACCCGCCCGCCTGGCGCCCGGCCGCCTTCCGGGGTGCTCGTCACGTCGGCACCTCCCAGCTCTGGCGGGGGGACTCGGAGAGGGCCCCGGCCAGGGCCCGGACGGCCTCCCGCTGGGCCTCCGACAGGCTCGGGGGCACCGCCACCTCGACCGTGACGAGGAGGTCGCCCGCGCCGCGGCCCCGCCCGTTGGCGGCCGCGACGCCCCGGCCCCTCACCCGGAACGTGCGGCCCGCGGGCGTCCCCGCCGGGATGCGGAGCGTCACCGGCTCGTGCAGGGTGGGGACGGTGAGAGTGGCGCCGAGGGCGGCCTCGGGGAAGGTCACCGGGGCCACCAGCGTGAGGTCGCGGCCCCGGCGCCCGAACACGGGGTGGGGGGTCACCCGCACGACCACGTACAGGTCCCCGGGGGGCCCGCCGTTGCGGCCTGCGGCGCCCCTGGCCTTCAACCGGATGCGCTGGCCGTCCTCGACCCCGGCCGGGATGCGGACCCGGACCCGGCGGGCCCGGCGCTCGACGCCGGTCCCCCGGCACGTGGGGCAGGGCTTCTCCACCAGGAGGCCCCGGCCGCCGCACTGGGGGCACGGCTGGCTGAAGGAGAACATCCCCTGGTTGTCGTCCAGCACGCCCCGCCCGCCGCAACGGGAGCACACGATGGGAGAGGTCCCCGGCGCCGCGCCGGTGCCGCCGCACGTGGAGCAGCTGGCGTCGCTCGTCACGTTGACGGCCGTGGTGGCCCCCTCGACCGCCTCGACGAACGACAGGTGCAGCTCGGCCTCGAGGTCGGCGCCCCGCTGGGGACCGGTGGTGGCCGTCCGTCCCCGCCCCCGGTTGAAGATCCCACCGAAGAGGTCCCCGAGGTCGTCGACGCGGAAGCCGAACCCGCCCGCCCCGGGGGTCCCCGCCGTCCCCGGGCTTCCGAACGGCCCGGTCCCGCCGAAGGGGTTGCGGACCGGGCCCATCGCCCGGACGTCGTCGTACTCCTTGCGCTTGCCGGAGTCCCCGAGCACGTCGTACGCGGCCGAGATCTCCTTGAAGCGCTCCTCGGAGCCGGGGTTGGCGTCGGGGTGGAACTTCTTGGCCAGCTTGCGGTAGGAGCGCGTGATCTCCTTCTCGGTGGCCGTGCGGTCCACACCGAGCGTCTTGTAGTAGTCCTTCTCGAACCACTCCCGCTGGGGCGGCACTGCCCGCTCTCCCTAGCCCTTCACCTTCACCATGGCCGGGCGCAGGACCCTGCCCTTCCAGCGGTAGCCGGCCCGCAGCACCTCGCTCACCTCCGCCACGTCGGCCTCCTCGCCCGGCTCGTGCATGACGGCGTCGTGCTCGTTCGGGTCGAACGGCTGGCCCAGGGGGTCGATCCGCTCCAGGCCCTCCTTGGCAAGCACCTCCGACAGGGCCCCGGCCACCTGGACCAGGGCCCCGGTCTCGGCCGCGTCGGGCTGCCCCGCCGGGGACGGGGCGGGGGCCGCCCGGGCCGGGGCGGGCGCCGGCTCGGAG
>JBOGGR010000395.1:0-1717 GCA_050744025.1 Acidimicrobiales bacterium | reverse complement strand
GCCTCCAGCCGGTCGGCGTCAGGCGCAACTACTACACCGAGACGAACGAGGATGCCCTCCTCATGACCGTGGAGCCCATCGGCACGCCCGGGTACGGCCGGCGCCTGGACGCCATCGAGGACGGCGTCGATGGCATGACCATCGTGGACCATCACCGATGGTGACGGACGGGGCGGTGACGGACGGGGCGGTGACCCACGCCGCCGGGGCTGAGGCCCCGGGCGGGGCGGCGGGGCCGCAGGCCGAGGCGGTGCTCGGGATAGAGACGTCGTGCGACGAGACGGCCGCGGCAGTGGTCGTGGCCGGGAGGGACGTGCTGTCTTCGGTGGTGAGCAGCCAGGTCGACCTGCATGCCCGCTTCGGCGGGGTGGTGCCCGAGATCGCCGGCCGGGCCCACGTGGAGCTGCTGACGCCGGTGGTGGCCGAGGCCCTGGTCGAGTCCGGCCTCGAGGTGGGACCCGGTCGGAGAGGCGGGGCGGCACCGGGCCGGCCGTCGCTGGCGGCCGTGGCGGCGACCGTGGGGCCGGGCCTCGTCGGCTCGCTGCTGGTCGGGGTGAGCGCGGCCAAGGTCCTGGCCCTCGTATGGGGCGTGCCGTTCGTGGGCGTCAACCACCTGGAGGCGCACCTGTACGCCGCCTCCCTGGAGGACCCCGATCTCGAGTTCCCGCTGGTGGTGCTGCTGGTGTCCGGCGGCCACACGATGCTCATCGTCATGGAGGGCAAAGGGCGCTACCGGCTCCTCGGAGAGACCCTCGACGACGCCGCCGGGGAGGCCTTCGACAAGGTGGCCCGCTTCCTGGGGCTCGGCTACCCGGGCGGCCCGGCGATCGACCGTGAGGCCCTGGAAGGAGACGCCGGTGCGGTCTCGTTCCCCCGGGCCCTCCTGGACGCCGGGTGGGACTTCTCCTTCAGCGGATTGAAGACGTCCGTCATCACCTACGTCCGCGGCCATCCTGACGCGACCACGCCCGACCTGGCCGCTTCCTTCCAGGAGGCCGTCGTGGACGTGCTGGTGGCCAAGGCCCGCCGAGCCGTCCGGGAGGTGGGAGCCGGGGCCATGGCCCTGGCCGGCGGGGTGGCGGCCAACTCGAGGCTGCGGGAGCGCTTCCTCGACGTCTGCATCGCGGACGGCCTCCGCCCCTTCGTGCCCAGCCGGGCCATGTGCACCGACAACGCAGCCATGGTGGCGGCTGCCGGGTGGTGGCGCCTCCAGTCGGACGGCCCCACTTCGCTCGACGCGGGAGCCGACCCTGCGCTCCGGCTGGCCGTGGTGTCCTAGTGGACGTCGAGGGGGCGTTCCCCACCCTTCGACAGGTGGTCCTGGACTGCGTCGACGCGCGGGCGCTGGCGGAGTTCTACCGGCAGCTGCTGGGCCTCGCGTACCGCCCGGGGGACGAGCCTCCGGCCGCCGGCGAGCCGGACCCGACGGGGCAGGACTGGCTGGTGCTGCAGGACTCCGGCGGAGGCGGGCGGGTGGCACCCCTTCTGCATCTTCGTCGCCACGCCGGCGGCGGAGTGAGCGTCGCGACCCCGCCGAGCGGCCCGGTTGCTTCGTGGCGGCCGGATCGCTATCGTTAGCACTCGCAAGGACAGAGTGCTAACGGCGCCGGTCCGGGCGCCTGCGACAAGGAGGCAGTCCCACAGATGAACCTCAAGCCCCTCGACGACCGCATCGTGGTCCGTCCCAACGAGTCCGAGGAGACCACGGCATCGGGGC
>JBOGGR010000394.1:0-2242 GCA_050744025.1 Acidimicrobiales bacterium | reverse complement strand
CGGCCACCACCACCTCGCTCCAGTCGTCCCCGGCGAGCTCCCACAGGACGAGGTACCGGCCGGCCACCAGCTCGGGCGAGGGGATGGGGCCCATCATGGGCCGTCACCCGCCTCGAGGCGGGTCCGGGTCGGGGTGACCAGGGGGAGCCGGCGCTCCGCGGACGGCTGCGGACGGCCCCCGGTGGCCGGGGCCGCCTCCCGTCCCGCCCCGCCCGCCCTGGCCGCCTGGGCCCGGCGGGGCCGTCGTACCGTCCGACCCGCCCGTGCCCGGCGGGGCCCCCCTACCGCCTGACCCGGCCGGGGGGCCCGGTTGGAGCTGGGACCCGGCGGGGGCGGCCGGGCCGGCTGGCCCAGAGCCCCTCTGGCCAGCACCGAGGTGGGTGTGGACGAAGGCTGTGGCGTCGTTGGCCAACCGGCTCAGCACGGGGCTGGCCGGTGACCCCGGCCACAGGGTGAGGACGCCCAGCACGAGGGCCGCCAGCACGAGGCCGAGCGCCGGCCGGGACCGGTGGCGGGCCACCGCGGGCGATGACCGGGGCCAGGGCTGGCCGGGGCCGGCGGGGCGAGCCACCTCGGGCAGCCGAGCGAGGAGGCCGAGCTCGACGGCCTGGTCGTCGACCAGGACACGCAGTGACGAGCGGTGGCGTCCGGGAGGCGTGCCGGGGACGATCCTGGGCTCGAGGTCGAGGAGGGCCACCTCGGCAGGGGCGCCTCCTCCTCGCACCGACACCAGGGCCCAGAACGAGCCCGCCTCCGGCTGCATGCGCACGGTGGCCAGAGCCCCGCCGTCGTTCAGGAGGGTCACGGTGACGGTCCTGGGAGCCTGGCCCTCCTCCAGGGCCCCGAAGTCCACGACTGCGGGCTCCAGGCGGGGCCGGGGGGGCTCGGAGGCCAGCCGCCGGCGGTCGTAGTCGGCCCGCCGGAGGGGGTCGGAGAGGACGTCTCTCGCCTCGTTGAGGGCGACCATGCGCTCGGTGGCCATGGGGTCGGCGTTGGCGTCCGGGTGCCAGCGCCGGGCCCCGCGCCTGAAGGCGGCCTCGATCTCCTCGAAGCTGGCGTCGGGGCACAGCCCGAGGACGGCGTAGTGGTCGGCCAGGGCGCGGGGCTGGTCGTTGGGCGCGCCGGTCACGTGGCCAGCCTCAGGCGGTGGGCCGGGTCCCGGCCGTCAGCTCCAGGTAGCGCCGGACCGAGCCGCCGCCCAGGCGGTGGACGTCGTCGGCCACGCTTGCCACCTCCCTCACGAGCGCCCGCAGGAGCTTGCGCAGGTACGTGGTGTCCATGGAGGGGCCGATCGGGAGCCAGCGCCCCCCGTTGGCGTCCGCCCAGGCCCGGAAGTAGGTGAGGTCGGGGGAGGCGACGAAGCACACCGCGTCCTGGCGCCGCAGCTCGGCCGCCACCATCTCCGGCCGCATCGCATCCGTGAGCAGGGCCGGCTCGTCGGTGAGAAGGACCACGACCTTGACCGCACGCGGGCGGAAGGCGCGGCGAAGGCCCACCAGCATGGCCTCGATGGAGGACTCGCCGGCGTTCCCACCGCCCGAGAAGCGGGGCATGGACCGCAGCTGGGCCTGGGCCTCCTCGCAGGTCGTGACGAACCCGAACCCGTCCTCGATGCGGTCGCCCCGCACCGTCAGGTCCCCGAAGGGGACGGTGGTCACTCGCCAGTCCAGCTCGAGCGAGCCCAGGTCGCCCACCAGGCCCGACATGGTGCCCACCAGCCCTTTGATCTTGTCGGACATGGACCCGGTGGTGTCGAACACGAAGCAGATGTCGACCTGGGAGCGGGAGACGTGTGCCGTGGTGCCGGGAGCCAGGGAGGCCATCCTGCCGTCACCCAGCACCAGGACGGGTCCGTCCTGGTGGGCGGGCCCGGGGCCATTCGCCGGGGCAGGGTCATCCGGGACACGCCCCGGATGGCCGGGCCGGGCCCAGGCCTGGTCCCCGGGAGCAGGCAGGGGGTGGGCGCCCCGGCGCCGGAACAAGGGCTTGGGCATGGCTCTCCTTCGTCGATGGTGGTGGTTCACCGGGTCCGGCCCCGGGCCGAGGCGGAAGGGGTTCGGCCCGGGGCCGGTGAGACGGGGACCAGAGCCAGGCCGGGGACCGCCGGCCCGGGAGGGGGTAGGCAACCGTTGGCACAATAGTGAGTGGTACCGAGCGTACGAGTGATCGAGTGATACGCTGCGGTGGTGAATCTGACGGAGTGGGCGCGGCGCCAGGGCGTTCATCCCCAGACCGCCTACCG
>JBOGGR010000393.1:0-21542 GCA_050744025.1 Acidimicrobiales bacterium | reverse complement strand
GTGTCGTAGCCCACGTAGTACTGAGCGTCGGCCTGGGGTTCGATGCCGAGCAGCGCGGTGTAGACCGCCTTCGCCCGCACCAGGTCGGACACGGGGTGCAGCACGATCTTGACCCCCTCGGTGGAAGAGTCAGTCACGGTCGCTCCTTTCGGCTTGCTGGTCGATGTTGCCGTCATGGTCCCTATGACGCGCCAGACGGCCGAAGTGTGACAACGGCCCGGGCGCCCCCGAGGCGATCGTCGGGGCGGCCGACCGGCTCACGCCTGGAGGCTCGTGTCACATCCTGGCCGCCTGGCGCGTCAATCTGGTGATCTGGTGAGATGAACGACGAGCTGACCGCCACGTTCGAGGCGAATCGACCACGGCTCCAGGCCATGGCCTACCGCATGCTCGGGTCGCTCACCGAGGCTGAGGACGCCGTGCAAGAAACCTGGATCCGACTGGGGCGTTCCGACGCCACGCGCATCGACAACCTCGGCGGGTGGCTCACCACGGTCCTCTCCCGCGTCTGTCTCGGGATGCTGCGTGCCCGTCGCACCCGGCGTGAAGAGCCCATCGAGGCAGAGGATCCGGCGCTAGAGGGCCTCACCCCGGAGGAGGAGGCGGTCCTTGCCGACGCGATGGGCCCAGCGCTGCTGCTCGTGCTCGACGCCCTCACCCCCGCCGAGCGCCTCGCCTTCGTCCTCCACGACCTCTTCGCCGTGCCCTTCGACGAGGTCGCCCCGATCGTCGGACGCTCACCGGCAGCCGCCCGCCAACTCGCCAGCCGGGCAAGACGGCGCGTGCAGGGCGCCGATGAGATGCCCTCCGGCGACCGGCGGCGCCAACAGGAGATCGTCGACGCGTTCCTGGCCGCCTCCCGGCAGGGGAACTACGAGGCGCTCGTCTCCCTTCTCGACCCCGACGCAGTTCTGCGTGCCGACCGCGCCGCGGTGGAGATGGCCGTCACCAACCGCGACCGGGGAGCGCCGCTTCTCGCGCCTGAGGTCCGAGGCGCACGTGGTGTGGCCACCGCCCTCATCGGCAGGGCCACCGCCGCCAAGTCTGCCCTCATCGAAGGCACGCCCGGTGCGGTGTGGGTCCCAGGCGGCCGGCCGAGAGCGGCGTTCGCCTTCCACGTCATCGGCGACACGATCGCCGAGATCGAGATCGTCACGGACCCGGCTGCGGTGGCCGCCTTGGACATCGAGATCCTGAGCAGTCCCGGCGAGACGGACTGATTGCCATCTCGCGCCCATCCCCTACCGGCACCCGTCCGCGAGATCGCGACTCGCCCTGATCGCGGGAGGGTGGGACTCTCGAGGGAGCGCGTCTGACAGCCGACCTGCTTACCGTCGCGAGCACGACCGAACGTTCCATCTGCACCGCTTTGCGAATACGCGGATAGCGGCCTCACGACGTCCATAGCGACGGCTCGGGAACGGCGAGTCCGGCGCCTCGGACTGGGCGGCTGCACACCGACCGCACAGAGCGCGCGCACAGATCATCTGCCCGCCGCCGGCCGGGCACGACAGGACAGAACGACGTCGGTAGCCAGGAGCGACGTCTCATCGGTGGAGCACCGAACCGGCGATCGGTGCGGTCGAGTTGTCGTGGCCGGGCGGTTGGACGCCGGCTGGCTCCCGTCGATTATCTCCACGACGAACGCTGCCGCTGACCGGTTTCGTCGCCCGTGACCCAAGCGTGACCCGTCCGGGGGCGAACCGCCCCCGCGGGCTGGGACGATCGCGGCTTGGGCAACGCCGATCTGGCCTATGACCTGCGGCGATCCCGCCAAACTGCTGCATGGACGCAGTGCGTCTATGCCGTTGCCCTCGGCCATACCAGCCGACGAGACAGTGCCCGTGACCAGGGACTTCGTGTGGGGCTAGCTGGAATCGAACCAGCGACCTCAGCATTATCAGTGCTGCGCTCTAACCGGCTGAGCTATAGCCCCGTCAGCGCCGACCGGGCACGCTACACCACCGGGCGGCGAGGGCCCTGCCGGCCGACCCTCCGGCGCGGCGTCTCGCGCTCCTCGACGACGACGCCGATGCCGCCGACGATATCACTGACCAGGTTGTAGACCACGGCCAGGATCACGTTGACGACCGTCCCGATCCCGACCAGGACCAGCCCGGCATAGACCGCGAAGTGCAGGAGCCGGGACCCGAGGTGGTGGAGCGGGGAGAACCCGAGGGTCACCGCGAAGTGCTGGAGGTGGTGTATGGCGCCGACCGCCACCGCCGCCTCCCAGACCAGGATCCCGGCCACCAGGAAGACGACGAAGAGCCCCAGGTAGAGGAGGAAGGAGAACAGGAGGACCGTCTTGGTCTCCACCCGGCGGATCCGCTGTCGCACCCTGCGCGCCTTGGGCCCGGGCACCCCTCCCGGCCGGCGCCCCCGGGCCGTCCCGGCGCCGGCGCCGGCCGCAGGGACGACGGCCGTGACCGCCGGGGGCCGGGTCCGCCGGCCCGGGTCGCTGATCACTGGTCCTCGTCCGGGGGGGCCAGGACGGGCGCCACCGAGGCCACGTGCTGGCCGGCGTCCAGGTTCACCACCCGGACGCCGGTGGCGTCCCGGCCCTGCGAGGCGATCTCACGCACCGGCGTCCTGATCGTCACCCCGCTCGACGAGATGAGCAGGATCTCGTCCTCCAGGGCAACCATGAAGGCCGCCACCACGTAGCCCCGCCGGGCGGTGAGGCGGATGCCCCGGACGCCCTGGCCACCGCGGCCCTGGGGGCCGAATCGCTCCAGCTTGGTGCGCTTCCCGTAGCCGGCATCCGTCACCACCAGGATGTCGGCGTCGTCCCGGGCCACGTCGCACGAGACCACCTCGTCGCCCTGGCGCAGCCTCATCCCCCTCACGCCGGCGGCATCCCGGCCCATGGGCCGGACCTCGTCCTCTGAGAACCGGATCGTCATGCCCTGGCGGCTGACGAGGAGCAGGTCCTCCCCGCCATTCGTCTGGACCACCCGCACCAGCTCGTCACCCTCCCGCAGGCTCACGGCGATGAAACCCTCGCGGCGGGACTTGTCGTACTCCGCGAGCTCCGTCTTCTTCACCTGGCCGAGGCGCGAGGTGAATATCAGGTACCGGCTCGCCTGGTAGTCCCGGGTGTCGATGACGGCCTGGATGGTCTCGCCCGGCTCGAGGGGCAGCAGGTTGACGATGGCGGTGCCCCTGGCCGTCCGCTCCTTCACGGGGATCTCGTGGGCCTTCAGCCGGTAGACCCTTCCCCGGTTCGAGAAGAAGAGCAGGTACGCGTGAGCTGTGGTGTGGATGATGTGGGCGACCAGGTCCTCCTCCTTCAGCCTGGTCCCCTGCACCCCCCTCCCGCCGCGGCCCTGGGTGCGGAAGGTGTCGGCGGCCATTGCCTTCACGTACCCGGCCCGGCTCATGGTGACGACCAGGTCCTCGTCCTCGATCAGGTCCTCGGCCCCGAGCTCGCCCGGGTCCAAGGTGATGCGGGAGCGGCGTGGCTGGGCGAAGGCGGCCTTCACCTGGGCCAGCTCGTCCTTGATGACCTGGCGCAGGCGGCCGGGGTCGGCCAGGATGGCCTCCAGCAGGGCGATGGTCTCGCGCAGCTGGGCCAGCTCCGCCTCCAGCTCGGACCGGCCCAGCCGGGTCAGGCGCCCCAGGGTCATGTCCAGGATGTGGTTGGCCTGGACCTCGCTGAACGCGAAGGGGGGGGACATGAGGCCCTCGCGGGCAGCGGCCCGGTCGTCCGAGGCCCGGATCAGGGCGATGACGGCGTCCAGCTGGTCGATGGCCCGCAGGAGCCCTTCCACGATGTGGGCCCGGTCCCGGGCCTTGCGGAGGCGGAACTCGGTCCGGCGGGTGACCACGTCGACCTGGTGCTCCACGTAGGCCCGCAGCATCTGGGCCAGGTCGAGGGTGCGGGGCACCCCGTCCACCAGGGCCAGCATGTTGACCCCGAAGCTGGTCTGCAGCGGCGTGTGCTTGTAGAGGTTGTTGAGCACGACGTTGGCGTTGGCGTCCCGCTTCAGCTCGATGAGCAGCCGGGTGCGGCGGCTGGCAGAGTCGTCCTGGACGTCCCGGATGCCTGCGAGGTCGCCGGAGTCGACGGCCGCCTCGATCTTCTTCGAGATGCCCTCGACCGACGTCTGGTACGGGATCTCCGTGACCACGATGCGCTGACTGCCGGCCCGGGCCTCCTGGATCTCGGCCACGGCCCGGAGCTTGATCGACCCCCGGCCCGTCCGGTAGGCGTCCTGGATGCCGGCCCGGCCGAGGATGAGACCGGCGGTGGGGAAGTCGGGGCCCTTCACGAAGGCCATGAGGTCGTCGGGGGTGGCGTCGGGATGGTCGATCACGTGCATGGTGGCATCCACGATCTCGGCCAGGTTGTGGGGGGGGATGTTGGTGGCCATGCCGACGGCGATGCCCTGGGAGCCGTTGACGAGGAGGTTGGGGAAACGGGACGGCAGGACCTGGGGCTGGGTCGTCTTCCCGTCGTAGTTGGGCTCGAAGTCGACGGTCTGCTCGTCGATCCCGGCCATGAGCTGGAGGGACAGCGGGGCAAGGCGGCACTCGGTGTAGCGGGGGGCGGCCGGGCCCTTCTCGGGGTCGGGGGAGCCGAAGTTGCCGTGCCCGTCGATGAGCGGGTGGCGCAGGCTGAAGTCCTGGGCCATGCGGGCCAGGGCGTCGTAGATGGCAGCGTCGCCGTGGGGGTGGTAGTTGGCCATGACGTCGCCCACCACCCTGGCGCACTTCACGTGCGAGCGGTCGGGGCGCAGGCCGGCGTCGAACATCGCGTAGAGGATCCGGCGGTGGACGGGCTTTAGGCCGTCCCTCACGTCGGGAAGGGCCCGGGACACGATCACCGACATCGAGTACTCGAGGAAGGACCGCTCCATCTCCTCCTGGATCTCGATCGGCTCGATCGACGCGACCGGGCCGTCGCCGCCCGACCCGCTGCCGCTGCCGTTGGTGGTGGTGGGGTCGCTCACGGCAGGGTCACCCTCAGATGTCGAGGAACCGGACGTCCTTCGCGTTGGCCTGGATGAACTGCCGGCGCAGCTCGACGTCGTCGCCCATCAGGATCGAGCAGACCTCGTCGGCGAGGGCAGCCTGCTCCACGTTGACCTGCAGGAGGGAGCGCCTCACCGGGTCCATCGTGGTGTCCCGCAGCTCGGCGAAGTCCATCTCGCCGAGGCCCTTCAGCCGGTTGAAGTCGGCGTGGTGGCTCGGGTGCTCGGCCAGGTACCGGGCCCTGGCCTGGTCGTCCTTCAGGTAGATCTTGGTGGCGCCCACCTCGGTCGAGTAGAGGGGCGGCTGCGCCGCGTACACGAAGCCCGCCTCGACCAGCTCCTTCATCTGGCGGAAGAAGAACGTGAGCAGGAGCGTGCGGATGTGGGAGCCGTCGACGTCGGCGTCGGCCAGGACGATGATCTTGTGGTACCGGGCCTTGGCCAGGTCGAACTCGTCTGCCAGGCCGGCGCCGATGGCGGTGATGAGGGCCTGGATCTCGGCGTTCTTCAGCATCTTGTCCACCCGGGCCTTCTCCACGTTCAGGATCTTGCCCCTGACGGGCAGGATGGCCTGGGTGCGGGGGTTGCGGGCGTCCTTGGCCGAGCCCCCGGCCGAGTTCCCCTCGACGATGAAGAGCTCCGACTCCCGGGCGTCGCGCGACGAGCAGTCGATGAGCTTGCCCGGGAGGCCGGCCCCCTCGAGGGCGGTCTTGCGCCTGGTCAGGTCCCGGGCCTGGCGGGCCGCGAGGCGGGCCCGCGCCGCGAGCGTGGCCTTCTGGACGACCTGGCGGGCCTCGGGCGGGTGCTCCTCCAGCCACTCGGCCAGCTTCTCGTTGGTGGCCCGCTCCACGAGGGACCGCATGGACACGTTGCCGAGCTTGGCCTTGGTCTGGCCCTCGAACTGCGGCTCGGTGAGGCGCACCGAGACGATGGCGGTCAACCCCTCGCGGATGTCCTCACCGAGCAGGTTGTCGTCCTTCTCCCTCAGCTGGCCCTTGGCCCGGGCGTACTTGTTGACGACGTTGGTGAGGGCCTTCTTGAAACCCTCCTCGTGCATTCCCCCCTCGACGGTGGCGATCCCGTTGGCGAAGGAGTGGATGCTCTCGTAGTACCCGGTGTTCCACTGGAAGGCGACCTCCAGCTCCTGGGTGGTGGTGGCGGAGGTGTCGGCCTGGGCGTACGAGCCGACCCGCTTGAAGAGGGCCTCCTTGGAGGCGTTCAGGTGCCGCACGTAGTCGGTGATGCCGCCGTTGTACTGGTAGCGGATCTCCTGGGCGTGACCGGGCCGCTGGTCCACCAGGCGGATCTCCAGGCCGCGGTTGAGGAAGGCCATGACCTGCAGCCGCTCCGTCACGGTCTGGGCCCGCCACTCGGTCTCCTCGAAGACAGCCGGGTCGGGCCAGAAGGTCACGGTCGTGCCCCGCGGGTGGCTGCGGGGAGCGGGGCCGACGACCTCGAGCTCGCCCTGGGGCTGGCCGCCCTTGGCGAACTCGATGCAGTGGCGGGAGCCGTCGCGGTCCACCTCGAGGACCAGGCGGGAGGAAAGGGCGTTCACGACCGAGACCCCCACGCCGTGCAGGCCGCCGGACATCTTGTAGCCCTTGCCGCCGAACTTGCCGCCGGCGTGGAGCACGGTGAGGACCACCTCGGCGGTGGACCTGTCGCGGTACTGGTGGTGGCGGTCGACCGGGATCCCCCGCCCGTCGTCGACCACCCGGCAGCCGCCGTCGGCCAGCAGCGTCACGTCGATCCGGGTGCAGTAGCCGGCCATCGCCTCGTCCACGGAGTTGTCGACCACCTCCCAGATCAGGTGGTGGAGCCCGCTCGGCCCGGTGGAGCCGATGTACATGCCCGGGCGCTTGCGCACGGGGTCAAGCCCTTCGAGCACGATGATGTCCTCGGAGGTGTAGGACTCCGAGGGATCGCCGCCAGGCGGGTTCTCTAACGCGGCCAACGGGCGCGACCTTTCGACGGGGTGGCTGGAGCGGCCCAGGCGACCGTATCCGTCAGCCAAACTGGCAGGTCAGAGCCCTGGACGATGCACACCATCCTACCAGAGCGGTGTGTCATCCCCGGCTCTCCCGCTCCCCCCTGACCCTGACCTCGATGCGGCTGGCCACCGGCGTCCCGGCCACCTCGCCGAGGCGGTCCAGCAGGCCGGCGCCGAGCCAGCGGACCTCGGTCGCCCAGCTCGGGTGGTCCACAATCACCACGAGCGTCCCGTCCCTCGCCGACACGGGGTGGGCGTGGGCTGCGAGGGCCGGGCCCACCACGTCCTCCCACCGGGCGAAGACGGCGTCGAGGGCCCGCGGCGGAGGGGCGCCGAGGGAGCGGGCGAGCGAGTCGAGGGACGACGACAGGGGCCTGGGATCCTCGTCGCGCCTCGGGACCGGGAGGCGGCGCCAGGTCCCGGGCGGGAATGGGCCGGCGGGCGGGGATGGGCCGGCGGGCGGGCCGGAGCCGGCGGGCGGGGGTGGGCCGGCGGGCGGGGGTGGGCACCTCGTCATGGCGCGACGACTGCCATTTCTCCCGATGAGCGGGTCTGCAGCCGTCCGGAGGAGACGGACACCACGTGACCCGCCTCGACCCCTTTGGGCAGGTGGGCGGCGGCCGTCGTGAGGACGGCCTGCCCCGGCGGGAGGCTCGCGAGCAGGGCGGCCGAGCGGTGGGGGTCGAGCTCGGAGAACACGTCGTCGAGCAGGAGCACGGGCGGCTCGCCCGCGTCCTCCGTGGCGAGCAGGTGGGCGGCCAGGCGGAGGGCGAGGGCGACGGACCGCTGCTCCCCCTGCGAGGCATGCGTGCGCACGGGGAGCCTCCCCAGGGACACCGCGACGTCGTCCCGATGGGGGCCCGCGGTCGTGAGCCCCCGGCGGAGGTCCTCGGCTCGCCTGCTGGCCAGCACGTCGGCCAGCGGCCCCTGCCACGACGGCTCGTACTCGAGGCCGGGCGCCGCGCCGCCACCTGTGAGCGCCCGGTACGCCGAGCCGACCGACGGCGCCAGGCGGGTGAGGAGGGCCATGCGGTGATCCGTGAGGGCGCTCCCCAGCCGGGCCAGTTGCTCGTCCCACACGTCCAGGGTCGCCGCCACCTCGGGCGAGAGCCGGCCGCCGGCCTGCTTGAGCAGGGAGTTGCGCTGGCGCAGGACCCGCTCCAGGTCCCCCCGGAGCGCGTCGAGGGCCGGAGTGAGCCCCACCAGCGTGTCGTCGAGGTACCGGCGGCGCTCGGCGGGCCCCCCCTTCACGAGGGCCAGGTCGTCCGGGCCGAACACGCTCACCTGGAACAGGCCGAGCATGTCCCTCGACCGGCGCAGGGCTTGGCGGTTGACCTGGACCCTGTCGCGGCCGGCGACCGTGAGCTCTGCCTCGATCAGCAGCTCGCGCCGGCCCCGGAAGGTCCGCCCCCGTACGACCGCCCGCGGGCGGCCGGCGCGCACGAGGGCCTCGCCCGGGGATCCTCGGAACGAGCGCAGCGTGGCCAGATAGGCGATGGCCTCCACCAGGTTCGTCTTGCCCTCGCCGTTGCCCCCCACCACCACGGTGAGCCCGTCACCGGCGAGCGTGAGCTCGGCGTCGGCATAGTTGCGGAAGTCGACGAGGGAGAGGGAGTCGATCCTCAAGAGACTCGGACGGGCATGAGGAGGTAGCGGTACGGGTCGGCGTCGTTGGCCCGCACGGTCGCCGGCCGGCTGCCGTCCACGATCTCGAGGAGGACCTCGTCGCCAACCACGGCCTCGACCCCGTCGATCAGGTACGTGGGGTTGAACGCGATCGTGAGCTCCGCCCCTTCGTACTTGGCGTCCACGTCCTCGCTCGCGTGGCCACGCTCCTGGTCAGAGGCCGTGAGCTGGATGCCGTCGGGGCCGAGCGCCATCCGCACGGGTGAGTTGGCGTCGCGGACGAGCAGCTTCACCCGGCGGACGGCGTCGAGCAGCGCCTCCTTGCCCACGACCAGGCGATTGGGGTAGCTCGCCGGGAAGAGGTTCCTCGTGTTGGGGAACTCCGCCTTGATGAGGCGGGTGGTGAGGGTGACGGCCCCCACCTCGAACGTGGCGTCGAGGTCTCCTAGTCGAAATAGCAACCGGCGCTCGCTCGCCGAGCGTGCCCCGGCCTCGGAGCGTGCTGGCTCTGGCGCCGCTTCGCCGCCGGGCACGACCGCGGCGGGCCCCCCGCTCGCCGCCAGCAGCCGCTGGAGCTCGGCGAGCGCCCGAGCCGGCACCAGGACCTGCTGGTCCTCCGCCAGGATGTCTGTCCCGGCGAGGTCGCGTTGCGCCAGGCGGTACGAGTCGGTCGCGACCAGGCGGAGGCCGTCGCCCTCCGCCGCCAGCAGCACACCGGTGAGGGTCGGGCGGGTGTCATCGGCCGAGGCTGCGCGGACCACCTGGCGCATGGCCTCGCTGAGCTCGCTCGCCCGTACCGTCACCGCGGGCGGGAGGGGAAGGGTCACCCGGGGGAACTCCTCCTCGGGATAGGTCCGCACGCCGAACTGGGACCGCCCGGAGCTGATGCGGGCCTCGTCGCCGGTTGCCTCCACGACCACGGCCCCTGGCTCGAGGGACCGCACGATATCCCCTGTCAAGCGGGCCGGCACCACGCACGCGCCGTCCTCCTGCCCGGCCACCTGGGCCCTGACCTGGATCGTGAGGTCCCGGTCCGTCGCGGTGAGGCGCAGCGTGTCGCCGGCCAGCAGCAGGTGGGCGCCCGAGAGCGCCGGGGCGACCCCTGTCCCCGACCCGGCGGCCCGTCCGGTCGTGACCAGCGCGTCGACGAGGACGTCCCGCTCGCAACGGAACTTCATTGCCGGGCCTCCTCTCTTGTTGCTCCTGTTATAGGAGTAGATCTCTGGTAGTAGCAATAAGGGCTGTGGATTGTGGACGACCAGGGTCCCTCCCTGGTGGGGACGGGTGTGGCCATCCCTGTGTCCTCCCCAGGTTCCCACAGCCAAGCCGGGGACGGCGGGACCCCCTGTGGAGATCGCCTGGCCGTCCCCAGGCCGGGAGCTGGTTTCCACAACCCCGCCCCCAGCGTCGTCCCCAGCCCGGCCGGCGCGTTCACCGGCTGCCCTTGATGAGGAGGATGAGCTCGGTGACCTGGTCGTAGATCTGGCGGCGCTCCTTCATGAGGCGGGAGATCTTCTCGACGGCGTGGATGACCGTGGTGTGGTCCCTCCCCCCGAACTCCCGGGCTATGGCCGGGTAGCTGAAGTCGGTCAGCTCGCGGAAGACGTACATCCCGATCTGGCGGGCGGTGACGAGGGGCCGGCGCCGGCTCTGGCCCTGCAGCTCGCCCACTGCGAACCCGAAGGTGGCGGCGGTGGCCTCGAGGATCACCTGCGGGGTGATGCGGTGGGGCTGGGTAGCCGACACGATGTCGGCGAGGACCCTTTCGGCGAGCGCCTGGTCGAGGGGCTCGTGGTTGAGGCTGGCGAAGGCGCAGACGCGGATGAGGGCTCCCTCGAGCTCGCGGATGTTGTCCCGCACGTGGGTGGCGATGAACTCGAGGACCGTGTCGGGCACGGGGACTCGCTCGCCCTCGCACTTCTTGCGCAGGATGGCGAGACGGGTCTCCAGCTCGGGGCGCTGCACGTCGGTGGTGAGGCCGGACAGGAACCGGCTGCGGAGGCGGTCCTCCAGGGTGGCGATAGACTTGGGGGGCCGGTCCGACGTGATCACGATCTGCTTCGACGTCTCGTAGAGGGAGTTGAACGTGTGGAAGAACTCGTCCTGGAGCGCTTCCTTGCCCTCCATGAACTGCACGTCGTCGACGAGCAGGACGTCGCACTCCCGGTAGCGGCGCTTGAACGCGCCCGTGGTGTTCGTGCGGATGGCGTCGACGAACTCGTTCAGGAACGTCTCGGTGGACACGTAGCGCACGCGGCGCTGCGGGTAGTTCTCCCGCACGTAGTTGCCGATGGCGTGCAGCAGGTGGGTCTTGCCGAGGCCTGCGTCGCCGTGGACGAAGAGCGGGTTGTAGGACTTGGCCGGCTTCTCGGCGACCGACAGGGCGGCTGCGTGCGCGAACCGGTTGGAGCCGCCGATGACGAAGGCGTCGAACGTGTACGCGGGGTTGAGGATCCCGTCGTCGTAGCGGTTGGCGGCGGGCGCCGTCCCCGGGGCCAGGGTCGGGGCGGCGTCCACGCCCGGGAAGCCAGGGGCCGCCGGCTCGACCCACGGGGCACCGGAGAGGAGCCCGGGCTCCTGGAGGTCGGGCGCGGGGGCCGTCTGCACCACCAGGCGGGGGGACAGGGTGGTGCCGGTCGCGTCGGTGAGGACGTCGTGGACCAGGCTCAGGTAGCGGCCCTCGATGCGCTCCTTCGCGAGGAGGCTCGGGACGGCCAGCACGAGCGCTCCGTGGTCAACGGCCAGGGGCTCTATGGCGTCGAACCACGCCCGCCAGGTGGCCTCCGAGAGGTGGGCCCGGAGAGCCCCCGAGCAAGCTGTCCACAGTCCCTGTGCGTCTTCCACCTGCAGCTCCGCCTCCAAGAGCGTGAACCTGTCCACAACTCGTCCACACGCTGTGGACAAGCTGTGCCCTGCCCCGTTCCGGCCTGGTAGTCGAATCCTTCCGGTACGCCGGCCTCGGGGAAGCTGGCCCACCCGGGTTGCCCCGGGCACGAGCCGAGCCGGTGGTGCGCTGGACAGGGAACGCTACCATCGTTGCCGAGCTGCCGTCGCGGGGCCGAGAAGGAGAGATCGTGAAGCGCACGTTCCAGCCCAACAACCGCAAGCGGGCCAAGAACCATGGGTTCCGCCACCGCATGTCCACCCGGGCCGGCCGTGCCATCCTGCGGTCCCGTCGCCTCAAGGGGCGCCACCGGCTGTCGGCCTGAGCGTCCGGTCGCCCCGCCGGTGCCCCCCAATCCCGGCAGGATCGGCGACCGGGCGACCTTCTGCGCCCTGCGCCGCTCGCCCCGGCGGGTGCGAAGAGGGCCGATCACGGTAACGTGGGTGGAAGGTGGGCCGTGGCTGGCGCCTCGGGTCGCCTACGCCATTGGCCGCAAGGTCGGAGGAGCAGTGGAGCGCAACCGGATTCGCCGGCGTCTGCGGGCCATCTTCGCCGAGGCCGCGCCGACGCTGCCACTCGGGTCCTACCAGGTCGGGGTCGGCCCGAGAGGCAGGGACCTGTCGTTCGGGGAGCTGAGAGCATACGTGCACCAGGCACTGGAGGCGTTGGGCCCGGAGGAGCGGAGATGAGCAACGCCACCTCGGCCCTGCCGGAGCACGGCCTGGCCCCCGGCCAGCGCCTGGCCTCGACGGTGGTGCGGGCGTACCAGGCGGCGCGGCTCGGGCGGCCGTCGCCGTGCCGGTACGTGCCGAGCTGCTCGTCCTATACCCTGGAGGCAATCGAGCGCCACGGCGCGCTGCGGGGCGCCTGGCTCGGTGCACGCCGCATCGCCCGCTGTCATCCCTGGGGCGGCTACGGAGCCGACCCGGTCCCGTGACAGCTGGCCAGCGGGCCGGCACCGGGTCGGCCTCCCCCCAGTCTCCGAGAAAGCCCTGACATGCTCCACGCGATCAACCACCTGCTCGGCCCCCTGTACTCGGCCCTGGCAGCCGTCCTGGCCTTCTGGTACGGAGTGGTGCCGAGCTACGGGATCGCGATCGCGCTGTTCACGGTCACCGTGATGGTGGTGCTGGCCCCGCTCACGATCAAGAGCACCCGCTCGATGCTCGCCATGCAGGGCCTGCAGCCCGAGATGAACAAGATCCGGGCCAAGTACAAGGGCGACCGGCAGGCCATGAACGAGGAGCTGATGGCCCTCTACAAGGACGCCGGCGTGAGCCCCGCCGGCGGCTGCCTGCCGATGTTCATCCAGCTCCCGGTGTTCTGGGTCCTCTACGAGGTCATCCTGGGTCTGCAGCACACGGTGAAGGTGCACGGGATCCCCCACCCCCAGCCCCGGTACATCTCCACCCACAGCCTCTTGTACCAGCACCTTATCCACAGCTTCCACGGCACCGCCCACATGCCCTTCTGGGGCATCGACCTCGCCAAGTCGGCCACGTCCAGCCATGCCAGCTTCGCGGCCGCCATCCCCTACTACGTGCTCCTCGCCATCTGCATCGGGCTCCAGTACCTGCAGATGCGCCAGCTGACCTCGCGCAACCCCCAGCAGCAGACCGGCACTGCCAAGCAGATGCAGGCCATGCAGAAGTTCATGCCGCTCGTGTTCGGCATCATCTACATCGCCATCCCCGCCGGGGTGAACATCTACTTCCTGGTGTCGAGCCTGTTCCGCATCGGCCAGCAGGAGGTCATGTACCGGTACGACCCCCAGGTGAAGCGCCACCTGGCCGACAACAAGAGACGTCAGGAACCCGCGGAGACGACCGAGCGGGGCACGAAGGACCGGTCCCCCGCCCCGCGCAGGGCTGGCGGCGAGGACGCCCCGCTCGCGGGCGCCGGGGCGGGCAGGCCGGCCGCCGCCGCGGCCCCCGGAGGCTTCCTCGCCAACCTGCGAGCCGCCCGGGCAGACCTGCGCCAGGGAGGCGGTGGCGCCGAGGCCGGCCCCAGCTGGGCCCGGGCCAGCAGCCCTTCGGCCGGCAACGGCCGGGCGGCGAGGGACGCAGGACGCCCCGCCGGCAACGGCCGGGCGGCGAGGGACACGGGACGCCCGGCCCGGCCCGAGCCCGGGGCCGGCCAGCAGAGAGCGAGGGCCGGAGCCACGGCCCGGGCCGCTGCGGCTGGTGCGGGCACGGCCGGTGGGACCTGGAGCCGGCCCAACCGGGCCAAGGGCGCCAATGGCGACAGGTCCGGGGCGAACGGGGCGAATGGGGCGGGGAGCGCCAACGGCGCCGGCGGTCCGCCGGCCCGGCGCGCCTCCGGCGCGCCCAGGGCCAGCTCTACCGCCAAGCGCAACGGCGCCCCTCCGGGTGACGCCAAGGGCGACGACGGGGGCCACCGGAGCAACGGCGCCGGTGATCGCCGGGGCCGGGAGGACACGGCGCCGGCGTTGCGGGCGCCGGGCCGAGGCCAGGGCAGTCGAACCTCGTCCTCGGCGCCTCCAGCGCACCCGGGCGGGGCCGCCACCGGCCGGCCCTCCTCCCGGTCCCGCGCCAAGAAGGCCCGCCGGCCCCGTTGACCGCTGACCGAGCGAGGGCGAGATATCATGGAGTGGGTAGAGACAACTGGGAAGTCGCTGGATGATGCCAAGGAGGAGGCCCTCCGTGAGCTGGGGGTGGGAGAGGAGGACGCCGAGTTCGTGGTCGTGGCCGAGCCCAAGGCCGGGCTGTTCGGCCGGGTGCGGACCGAGGCTCGCGTCAGGGCCCGGGTCCGGCCGACCCGACCCCGCGCCAAGGAGGACCGCCGAGACCGGAAGCGGCGCCCGAGCCGGGCGGGAGGAGCCGGCGCGGACCCGGTGGGCGGTGGAGACCGGCAGGACGAGGCAGCAGGAGGGGTGGTGACCGTGGAGAGGACCGACGGCGACGGGTACGGGGGTGACGACGAGGCCCATGTCCCCCTGGCCGAGCAGGCGGAGGTGGCCCGCTCCTTCCTGGCCGGCCTGCTCGAGCAGTTCGGGGCCCGGGCGACGGTGACGGTGACCGAGCTCGACCCCGACACGGTCGAGGTGGCGGTCCAGGGCGAGGACCTGGCGTTGCTCATCGGCCCCCGAGGGGCGACCGTGGGAGCATTGCAGGACCTGGCCCGGACCGTGGTCCAGCGGCGGACCGGGGCCCGGCACGGCCGCCTGCTGGTCGACGTGGGCGGCTACCGCCAGAAGCGCAAGGCGGCCCTCGAGCGATTCAGCCGCCAGGTGGCGGAGCAGGTCCTGTCGACCGGTCGCGAGCAGGTGCTCGAGGCCATGGAGCCCTCGGACCGCAAGGTGGTCCACGACACCGTCAACCAGATCGACGGGGTGGCCACCCGCTCCGAGGGGGAGGACCCCCGTCGCCGGGTGATCATCCTCCCGGTCTCCTAGCTCCGCGGTGGAGGAGGTCCTGGAGCGGGCCCGGGCTCTGGGGTTCCTCGGGCCGGGGCGCGTGGACCGCCACGTCGAGCACGCTCTCGGGTTCGCGGCGGCGGCCGGAGGCCCCCCGGAGCGGGTCCTGGACCTGGGCAGCGGCGGGGGGCTGCCGGGGCTGGTGCTGGCGCTGCGCTGGCCGCACGCCGCGGTCGCGCTGCTGGACGCCTCCGAGCGGCGGGCAGCGTTCCTCCGGGAGGCCGTCGCGACCCTCGGGCTGGGAGAGCGGGTCACGGTGCTGCAGGCCCGAGCCGAGGAAGCGGGGCGGGACGGAACCTGGCGGGAGCAGTGCGACCTCGTCGTGGCCCGTGGCTTCGGGCGCCCGGCGGTGACGGCGGAGTGCGCCGCCCCGCTCGTGGCCGTGGGGGGTGCCGTGGTGGTGTCCGACCCGCCCAGTCAGGCGACGGGCCCCGAGGGGGGGCCGGCATCCGGAGGGGAGGAGGACCGCTGGTCCACGGAGGGCCTGGAGGCCCTGGGCCTGGCACCTCGTCCCCCGCTTCGGGAGCGCGGCTTCACCTTCCGGGTCATCGAGAAGCGCTACCCGTGCCCGCCTCGCTACCCGCGGCGCAATGGCATCCCGGCCAAGCGTCCGCTGTTCTGACGGCCGAAGGCGACAGCCGTGCCCTCCCGCCGTTGGTTCCACGTGAAACGAAGAATCCTTGACCAGGAAGCTGAACCACGGAAGGATGCGCCTGTGACGTCTCCCGAGGATCACGCGATCGTGGAGACTCAGCTGGCGCCGGCTGCTGTGCTGGAGGAGCCGGAAGAGGAGGGCGGCGCGGGGCAGCCCGTGCCAGCCCTCCCCCGGGTGATCGCCATCGCCAACCAGAAGGGCGGCGTCGGCAAGACCACGACGGCGGTCAACCTCGGGGCAGCGTTGGCGGAGCTGGGCTACCGGGTGCTGGTGATCGACCTCGACCCCCAGGGGAACGCCACGACTGGGCTCGGCATCAATGCCCGGAACCTGGAGCTCTCGATCTACGACGTGATCATGCGAGACGTCCCGCTGGAGGACTGCATAGAAGCGACCAGCCTTCGCAACCTGTTCGTGGCCCCCGCCACCATCGACCTGGCCGGCGCGGAGATCGAGCTGGTGCCCGCCTTCAGCCGGGAGCTGAAGCTCCGCCGGGCGATCGAGTCCGCGCTGGACGAGTTCGACTACCTGTTCATCGACTGCCCCCCCTCTCTCGGTCTCATCACTGTCAACGGCCTGGCGGCAGCCGGCGAGGTGCTGGTGCCCATCCAGTGCGAGTACTACGCCCTGGAGGGGCTGGGGCAGCTCCTGCGCAACGTGCGCCTCGTGCAGGCGAACCTCAACCCCGGCCTGGAGGTCACAGCCATAGTCCTCACGATGTACGATGCCAGGACGAAGCTGGCCGACCAGGTGGCGGCTGACGTGCGCCAGCACTTCGGTGCCAAGGTCTGCCGGAACATCGTCCCCAGGACCGTCCGGCTGTCCGAGGCGCCATCGTTCGGGCAGCCCATCACGGTGTTCGACCCGACGTCCCGGGGCGCCATCGCCTACCGGGAGCTGGCCAAGGAGGTGAGCGGGGATGCGCCGAAGCGGACTCGGTAAGGGCCTGGGTGCGTTGATCCCGAGTCAAGTGGCGGCGGACCAGGACGCCCTGTTCCGCACGGTGCCCATCACGAGCATCCGCCCCAACCCTCACCAGCCCCGGACGTACTTCGACGAGGAGACCCTCGCCGGGCTGACGGCCTCCATCCAGTCACTCGGGATCCTCCAGCCCATCCTGGTCCGGGCCGTCGGGGACGAGCAGTACGAGCTCATTGCCGGGGAGCGCCGGTGGCGGGCCGCCCGGCGGGCCGGCCTCCAGGTCATCCCCGCCCTGGTCCAGGAAGCCGACGACATCTCGGCCCTGGAGCAGGCCGTGGTGGAGAACCTCCATCGCGACGACCTGAGCCCCCTCGAGGAGGCGGCCGCCTACCAGCAGCTGATCGAGGATTTCGGGTTGACACACGAGGAGCTGGCGGGGCGGGTCGGCAAGAGCCGGACAGCTGTGACGAACACCCTGAGGCTCTTCCAGCTCCCCCCTTCGGTGCAGCGGCTGCTCGCCGAGCGTCAGCTCGACGCCGGTCACGCCAGGGCCCTCCTCGCGACGCCGGACCGGGCCTTCCAGGAGAGCCTGGCTCGCCGGGCGGTCACCGACGGCCTGTCGGTCCGGGCCGTCGAGGAGGCGGTGCGGGCCCGGAGCGAGGGTCACGCCCGGGCCGGGCCCCGGGCCCGCTCGCGGGGGGGATCGGCACGCCCGCCCGCCCTCCTCGAGCTCGAGGAGCTCCTGGCTGCTCGCCTGGATACCCGGGTGACGGTCGAGCTGGGGGCCAGCAAGGGCCGGGTGCTGATCGACTTCGCCACGCTGGAGGACCTGGAGCGAATCTACCGGGCCATGGTGGGCGGGCTCGAGCCGGCCCGCGACCCTCGACCCTCGACTGCCGATCTGGGCTCGACCGGTCACGCCACAGTGGAGGTTGATCCACAACCTCATGCACAGGGTGTGGATACTCAGGGATGACGCCCCGGGCACCCTCTACTCCCAGGCGAGGACCCAGGTGGCCATCGCCTGGAGCAGGCAGCGGGAGAGGTCGGCCGCCTGCTCCACGACCAGGGCAGGAGTGGCGACCTCGCAGACCACGGCCGGCATGCGCGAGTAGCGGAGCTCGGGGACCGACATCCCCAGGGCGGTGGCGCCGTCATCTCCCACCAGCTCGGCCAGGTGCTCACAGATGAGCTCGGCCAGGCGGCGTCCGCCCGCCGACTCGTAGCGGTATCCGCGGTAGTAGGCGATCTGCGAGCAGGCCAGGTCCGGCTGGAGGCGCAGCCCCAGGTAGACGTCCACCTCGGCGAGGTTGGCCTGCGTGGCCAGCTGGCTCCCGTCGGGGTGGAGGAGTGCCACGGCGTCGGCTCCGGCCTCGACCACGGCCCGCCGGACCGCCTCCACGGCGGCCCCCAGGCCGCCGGGATGGCCGATGGCGACCCGCCTGCCGGCCAGGGTCCTCGGCGCCCGGCGCAGCTCCTCCCGCTCCCGGACGCCCGCCACGAGGGACCGGCTGTCGCTGTGGCGCAGGAGTCTGCCCAGCTCCTCCCAGGTGGTGCGACCGCAGATCCCGTCGACCGGGATCGCCACGTTGCGCTGGAAGTCGGCCAGCGCCACCGCGGCACGGTCGCCGAAGATCCCGTCGACCCGGCCGGCGTCGAAGCCGAGGGAGCTGAGCTGGCGCTGCAGCTCGGCCACGTCGTCGCCCCGCAGCTTGGGCTGGCGCAGGTAGAGGAGACGGTCTCCGGGGCGGTACCCGGCCTCGACCAGGGCCCCCCAGGTCTGGGGCCCGCAGACCCCGTCCACCCGTAGCCCCCGCTGGCGCTGGAACGCTCTCACCGCCTCTTCGGTGGGATCGTCGAAGCGGCCGGTGGCCCCCTCCCCGGGCGCCGGGGGCGGCCCGCTGGCCTCGGGCGACAGTAGGTCGAGCCGTGCGAGGCGGTCCTGGAGATCGGCCACCGCCGGACCGCTGGTCCCCCGAACGAGGGATAGGGCTACAGGAACGCCTGGATCTCGTGGAGCAGCTGGCTCTTGCCCTTGGCCCCGATGATCCGGTGCTTCAGCTCGCCCTCCTTGAACAGGATCAGGGTCGGGATGCTCATGACGTCGTACCGCCGGGCCGTCTCCAGGTTCTCGTCGATGTTGAGCTTCGCCACCCTGAGGCTCCCCTCCCGCTCCACGGCGATCTCCTCCAGGATGGGCGCGATCATCTTGCAGGGGCCACACCATTCCGCCCAGAAGTCTACGAGAACCGGCTGCTCCGACGACTTGACCTCCTCGTCGAAGCTCGCGTCGGACAGTTGAGTGAGCTCGGCCAACGGGACCATCTCCTCCTAGGGTCGCTCGGAGCCGGAGGCCGGTCGAGCGGGGACATCCATGTGGAACAGCAGCGTCGACCCGGTCATTCCGTGGCCCCGGGCCCAGCCGGCGGGGGGCCGTCGCCCTGCGCCTCCAGCCACCGCTCGGCATCGATGGCGGCCATGCAGCCGGAGCCGGCGGCGGTGACGGCCTGGCGATAGACGTGGTCCTGCACGTCGCCGCAGGCGAACACGCCCTCTACGGCGGTCCGGGTGCCCTCGCCCGTCACGAGATAGCCGTTGGCGTCCATGGCCAGCTGGCCCTCGAACAGCCCGGAGTTGGGGGCATGGCCGATCGTGACGAACACCGCTCCGACGGCGAGGGTCGACTCCTCGCCCGTCACGACGTTGCGGACTGCGAGCCCGGTCACCGACTGCGCGCCCAGGATGTCGGTGACGACCGAGTCCCACTGGAAGTGGATGCGGTCGTTGCGGAACGCCCGGTCCTGCATGATCTTGGAGGCCCGCAGCTCCTTGCGGCGGTGGACGACCGTCACCTTCGACGCGAACTTGGTGAGGAAGAGCGCCTCCTCCATGGCTGAGTCCCCTCCACCCACGACGGCTATCTCGAGGCCCCGGAAGAAGAAGCCGTCGCAGGTCGCGCACGTCGAGACTCCGTGGCCGAGGAGCCTCTCCTCGGCGGGAAGGCCCAGCATCAGCGACTGGGCGCCGGTGGCGACGATGAGCGCCCGGGCCCTGTAGGTGGGCTCCGGGTCGTCGCCCGGACCGACCCAGATCCCGAACGGCCGACTGGTGAGGTCGACGCGCCCCACCTTGGCCGTCACGTACTCGGCCCCGAAGCGTGCCGCCTGGGCCCGGAACGAGCCCATCAGGTCGGGGCCGAGGATCCCGTCCACGAAGCCCGGGTAGTTCTCGACCTCGGTGGTGAGCATCAGCTGGCCGCCCGGCTGGTCGCTGGTCGAGGACGGCTCCCCCTCCAAGACGAGCGGGGCCAGGTTGGCCCGCGCCGTGTAGATGGCCGCCGTGAGGCCGGCCGGCCCCGACCCCAGGATCACCACGTCCCTCGTGCTGCTGATGCTGGTGTCGGGCGTCATCGGTGCGTCCTCCTCGGCCGGGCCTGCTTGCGTGACGAGACGAACAGGCCCGCCAGGGCGAAGATTCCCCCCACCAGGACGTAGCTGGCCCACTCCTCTCCGGGGAAGGCGTACACGTTGAGCACCCGAATGGTGCCGACAGCCATGAGGATCAACAGGACCACACCCATGACAGCGGCAATGAGGCCGAAGACCAGGGCCCGCGCGATGGTCTGGAGGGGCCGGACGGACTTGGACCGGACCGTGCCGACGACGTGCTCGAGGGACTCGGCCGCCTTGGCCGGCCATGCGGCGGGGACCCGGGGCCCCTCGCCCGAGGTGTCACCGAGGATGGTCATCCTGCGAGGTTACCCGGTACCTGGAAGGTGACCCCGATCGAGCCCGGCCCCGAGTGGGTGCCGATGGCGGGGCCGAGGTCGCCGACGACGATCGCGCTGCGGGGGACGACCTCGCTCACCATGGTGAGGAACTCCTCCAGGTCGGCGGCGTCCCCGTGGACGACCCCCACCTGGAGGAGAGGGGCGTAGCCCCGCAGCTTGTCCACGAGGTAGCGGAGGGAGCGGGACCGGGTCCGCTGACGGGACTCCGCCTCGACCGCCCCGTCGACGATCGTTATGACGGGCTTGAAGGAGAGCAGGGAGCCGAACAGCGCGGCCGCGGCGCCGACCCGGCCTCCCTTGCGGAGGTACTCGAGGGTGGCCATGGTCCCGTAGAAGCGGGTCCGGCTCACCAGGTCGGACACCGCGCCGGTGACGTCGCCGAGGCTCTGGCCGGCCCGGGCCAGGTTGGCCCCGGCCATGACGAGGAGGCCCTCGCCGAGGGTGATGCTGCGGGAGTCGACGACCTCCACCGGGATCCTCCCCGCCAGCGCCTGGGCGGCGGCCCGGGCCGCGTCGACCGTGGCCGAGAGGGAGCCGGACAGGGTGACGCAGAGGACCCCTTCGGCCCCCTCGCCCACCGCCTCGAAGGCGGCCTGGAAGGCTCCGGCCGACGGGGCGGCGGTCTCCGGCAGGACCGGCGAGCGGGCGCAGCGGGCCCAGAACTCCTTGGGGGTGAGGTCCTGCCCGTCCACCAGCTCCTCGTCGCCGAAGCGGATGGTGAGAGGCACGACCGTGATGCCGAGCTCGGTGGTGGTGGCGGCCGGCAGGTCGCAGGCGCTGTCGGTGACGATGGCTATGGGCATGGAAGGGCTCCCCCGCCCGCTGTCCGGGCGCTCAGGTCTGCTTCGGACGGCCTGGGTCTTCGACGTCGGGGGGGCTCTCCACGTTTCGTCCCGGGCCCGGCCCTCGGGTCAGGCCCGAGGCCACGGCGGCGCCGGCCGCGAACACGGCGACGCCTGCCGCGACGGACGCCGCCACCCGCACGAGCAGCCCCACGCCGTGGCCGGCGCCGACGTGGGCCGACACCTCGATCACGACGCCGGCCATGACGGCCGAGAGGATGCAGACGCGCAGGAGGGCCCGGGCGAGGCCGAGGGTCGGGACGTCGTCGACCGGGCGGCTCGACAGCCCGCCGGCGGCGCCCAGGCTGGACAGCGTCGACCGGCTGTCGGGAGGGACGCCGAGGTAGAGGCTGCCGGTGTCGCTCACGAGGGGCGCCCGGGCCGGGGCCGCGGCCCTCCCCGGGGCCGCGCCGCCGCTGGGC
>JBOGGR010000392.1:0-15466 GCA_050744025.1 Acidimicrobiales bacterium | reverse complement strand
CCCCGCGCCCGGGGCCGCGGCCCCGCCAGGGGCGGGGGGCCGGCATCGGGATGGCGCCCCGCCCGGCCATCCAGGCGGCGGCGCCGAGGCCGAGGAGGGTGACGGCGATGCCCAGCCAGTCGGCGGCGGTCCGACCGTAATGGATCGTCACGTGGTGGGCGGTGGGCACCACCACCATGAGGTTGGGTGCCACCCGCCACGGGCCGTTGGCCCCGGAAGCCTGCCAGTTGGGGAAGTAGGAGGTCTTCACGAGGACCGGCGTGCCGGTCCTCGTCACGTCGAAGCTGATCCGGTCGTCCCCGTTGACCACGTGGCTGACAGTGGTGGCCGGGACCGGCTTCATGGGCGGATGGGCGTCAGTGGGCGCGACGCGTGCCCACGAGGAAGGCCCATTCGCGGCCATCAGCACGTTCCACCGGGATGGGTTCGTGTACCAGGCCAGCGACGCGCTGAGCCACGCCTGGCCTCCCTTGGCGGCCTTGCCCGTCATGACCACGGGCTGGGCATTCGCCGGGACCACGGTGGCCGAGTCGTGGACGAGGTAGATGTCCCAGGTCCGCTGGACGGTCTGGTTGTTGACCGCCGTGGCCCAGGGCCCGCTCGTGGTGAGCAGGGTGAGGGCGGGGTCGCGCGCCGCCTGGGCCTCGGCCTGCGGGGTGAACGCCATGTAGTACCGCACCCCGAGGAGCTGGAGGTGGCGGATGCCGGCGGCGACGTCGAGGGAGCTGTACGGCAGGCCCCTCTCGGCCTCGGACGGGGTGAGCGACAGCTCCGACTGGTTGACGAAGTGGTAGGGCGTCGTGGCCGACGACTCGAACAGCAGGCCCTCCATCGAGTCGACGCAGCCGTCGGTCCAGTAGGGCAGGAGCATGAGGGCCATGGGCGTGCCCAGGTCGTTGAGCTCGGGCCCGTACTCCCACATGGCCCGGCCGCACCCGTGCTGCTTGCCGATCCTGGCCATGGTCGTGATGAGAGCCCGGTACTCGGGCCAGGTGGGCTTGCCCTGGTAGCCCGAGTAGTTCCAGTGGATCCACGACGGCACGAAGCTCTGCTGCACCTTGATCGGCATCCACGACAGCCCGAGCGGGACCACCACGAACCCGGCCGCCAGCACCCACGCCAGCAGGGGGGTGGCGATGCTCGCCACGGGCCGGGCCCAGGTGAAGCCCCGGGGGTCCCGGCCCACCCTGGCGTGGGCGAGCAGCTCCGGTCGCCACGTGCGGACCCGGCGGCCCAGGCGTGCGAGCTGGGGGAGGCCCGAGCCGGCGGCCAGGGCTCCCCACAGGTCGAGGGCGGCCGCTTGGTCGAGGGCGGCCGCTTGGTCGAGGGCGGCCCGCGTGGGGCACTGCCGGCGGGCCGCCAGCCCCAACGCCTCCTTCAGCTCGTAGGCCTGTGCTAGCGCAGGGTCGAGCGACAGCGCCACCCTGGCCGCCTCCTGCTCGCCACGGCCCCAGTCGGTCGGGTCCCCCTCCAGGTCGGCCCGGTCCCTGGAGAGGGCGGGAAGGGCGTCGACCACCGCCCGGGCCAGCTCGGGATGGCCCTGGAGGCGTGCAGCCGCCTCGTGGGCCACCGCGCCCATGGCCGTGAGGACGGCCTCCCCGAGGTCGAAGGCCACGGCCCGGCGGGCCTGCCACCGGGCCCACCCCTCGCCGGCCAGGATCCCGAGCTCGGCCGCCGCCGCCCCGGCCAGCAGGTACACGCACAGGATCCAGAACGGCAGGAGGCGGGCGTTGTAGAGGATCGACACCGGGTCGAAGATGAACAGGACGGCCGAGACGCCGGCCATGACGACGAGGAGGGTGCCGAGGCGGCGCCTTCGCACCAGGGAGATCACGGCGCCGACGGCAGCCAGGCCCACGGCCCACCACAGGCTCTCGGGGAGCATGCTGTGGGCGTAGGTGGTCACCTTCTGCCAGCCCATGGTCGTCGTGTAGGGCAGGCCGGCCAGGAACGGGATGGACCAGAAGCCGGTGATGGCCACCGCCGCCAGTCCGACTGTCAACAACCACCGCAGGCGGTGCCGGTCCAGGCGCACGAGCACGAGCACGATGGCCGCCAGCCCCACGAAGATGGCGGGGACGAAGTGGCACAGGGCGGTGACGGCGAGGAGGACGGCTGCCAGGGCCCGGCGCCGGCCGGTGTCGAGGCCCCGGGCCACCACGCCGAGGAAGATCAGGCCGACGGAGAGGCTGAGCGAGAACCCGAACTCCCCGGCCATGGTCGAGGCCAGGTTCCCCCCGTAGATCGTGAAGCTCGTGTCGAAGAGGAACGGCAGCGTGGCCACGGCCAGGCACTCGGGCCCCGGGCGGCGCATGCCGGCCAGGCGCCCGAGGAGCCACGCCGCCACCGGGAGGAGCAGCGACCCCGACACAGTGACGAGCTTGAAGGCGACGTTGTAGGGGACGACCAGGTTGAGGACGTCGACCAGGAGGGCGGGGAGGGGGAAGTAGAACGTGAACTGGGGGTAGCCGTCGTACCACCACGGGCTCCACCCGGTCAGGCGGCCGTGGGGCAGCAGGTGGTGCTCCAGGTACCAGGGGAGGGCCACGTGGGCCCCGGTGTCGCCACCCGCGGTGGTGGTGTTGGCGAGCAGCAGCGACGGGTGGAGCTGCCAGAGGGTGAAGGCGACGACGCCGCCGACCACGAGGATCGGGACCAGCGCTGCAGGGCTGGGGAGGCGGCGGGCGCGGACGACCCAGCGGGGCATCCTCATCATCCTGCCCGACACCGGTCGCCTCCGCAGGTCAGGTCCCGGCGGAGCACGGTCTGAAGGCGCGAAACAGCGGTCGTCCCCCCCGGTCCCCGTGCCCACCCCCGCCGGCGCCACGCCCCCGCCCGGCCGGAGCTCCGCCTCCGAGCGGGGCGCTCACCGGGCCTCCACCCCGCCTACTACTTGCGCGCACGGTGATGCGGCACGACACTGGTCACATGGCCGAGGACGAGGTGGACCCCTACGGGGTGGCACTGGGGGCCCGCCTCCGGGCCGTCCGCAAGCAGAAGCACCTGTCCCTCCAGGAGGTGGAGCAGGGGTCGGGGCGGGAGTTCAAGGCCTCGGTGCTGGGCGCCTACGAGCGGGGGCAGCGGCGCATCGCCGTCCCCCGGCTCCAGCGCCTCGCCCAGATCTACAAGGTGCCGGTCGACCAGCTCCTGCCGGCCGGGGGGGAGGCCGGAGGCGACGAGGAGGCCGACCGGCCGGCGGGGCGGCGGGCCGAGCAGAGGGCCGTCATCGACGTGGCCAGGCTCGACACCGTGGCCGGCCCGGAGCGGGACCTGCTCCGGCGCTACCTCGAGTCGATCGAGGTCCAGCGCCAGGACTTCAACGGCCGGGTCCTCACGATCCGCCGGGAGGACCTGCGGGTGATCGCCTCGATGCTCCAGCTCTCGGTGGACACGCTGCTGGGCCGCCTGGACGAGCTGGGCCTCTTGGTCGGCTATCCCTGACGACGTGGCTGGCAGGACGCTACCGCCGGGTGGAGGCCGCCAGCTCCAGGACCCGGGGGAGCGCCGTCGGCTGCCCCTCCTCGTGCCACCAGCGCTGGTCACAGGCCGAGCAGGCGTGGAGCACCACCTCGTGCTGGGCCACCGTGAGGCTGATCTCCACCAGCCGGGATCTGTGACAGACCGGACACCTCATCGCTGCTCCTCACCCCGACAAGGCCCCCGCCCGCCGGCTCCCGCTTGGACAGAGGAGCATCGGCAGCAACCCGGGGACCCTTTAGCACTATCTGCGTCCGCTCTGCCGCTGGGAGTGGGTAGGGCGCCGGACGCCGCCAGAAGTCAGCGGAGGAGAGCCAGGGCCACGACGGTGGCGGCGTTGAACGTGGCGTGGGCCACGATCCCGGGCCCCAGCCGCCCGAAGCCCTCGGCCATCACCCCCAGCACCACCCCGAAGACGCCCAGCCCGACCGCCAGGACAAGGCCTTCGCCGTGGGCCAGGCCGAACGCGGCACCGGTGAGGACCACGGCCGCCGTCGGCCCCATGAGGCGGCCCAGCCCCGCCAGGCGGTGATCGAGGGCCCGCAGGAGCAGGCCCCGGAAGAAAAGCTCCTCCACGACCGGCGCCCCGAGCGCGATGAACAGGCCCAGCACGACGAAGCCGGCGCCGGAGGCGTGGACGGTGAGGGCGTGGGCCGGGTGGGACAGCGTCTTGTCGAGGCCGGGGTAGAAGGGCCGGAACGGCAGGTAGACGAGCGGGATGAGGACGAACTGCGAGCCGAGCCCGACGGCCACCCCGAGGGGCAGATCGGGCCATGGCCGGAGGCGGAGCCCGAAGTCGGCCGCCGCGTGCCGGCTGCCCCACGCCCGGCTGGCGATCACGACCGCAGCCGTGAGGCCCACCCACAGGCCGACCAGGTTGGCGATGACGACGGCCGGGACCTGGACGGGCTGCCCCCCGGAGAGCGCGAGGCCGGCCGCGGCAGCCACGATGGCCACCAGCACGGCCGAGATCACCGAGCCGACGAGGAAGCCGGCGATGGCGGTGCCGATGCCAGCCGTGGCCGAGGACGCGGTCGAAAAGAGCCGGGCCTCCGAGGCCGGGACCCCGGCGGGCGGCTCGGGGCCGGGGGCACGGCGCCCATCCGGCTCGAGGTGGACGGAAGGCCCGGAGCGGGCCCCAGACGATCCGCCGGCCCCCTCGGGGCTGGACCGGCCCCCGGCGCCGGGCGCATCGGGGCGCGCGTCGTGGTCCGGGCTGGACCGGCCCTCGGCGCCAGGCTGTGGGCCGGAGAGCCCCGTCACCGGCTCACCGCCTGGCGCCGGTCCTCCCTGACCCAGCCCTCGGGGACCCGCAGGCCGTCTGCGTGCATGGGGCACATCCCCCACGCCAGGGTCAGGACGCCGGGGCCGAGGTCGTCCAGCCAGACCGTCCTGGCGTCGTAGTCGTAGGTGAGCCTGGCCGCCGCCCGGGCTCCGCACCCGGGGCGGGCGCAGGTGCTGGCCATGGTGCCGACCATACTGTTCGGCGGGCTTGGCCCGGCTAAGGGACCGCGGGCGAATACCATGGTCCCATGAGTCGCCAACCACCGGACCTCCGCCCCGACCGTCCGGCTCGACCGGGCGGCCCCGGAGGGCCGGAGCAGAACTGGCGCTGGGCTGTCGTGGTGCTCCTCGGCCTGGTCGTTGCCGCCTTCGCCCTGTCGTCGTTCTTCCACTCGAGCCCGAGCACCAAGCTCGACTACAGCCAGTTCACCCAGGACCTCAGCTCCCACCAGGTGGCCTCGGCGACCGTGAACAACGTCACCGGCCAGGTCACGGGCAACCTCTCCGACGGCACGGCCTACACCGTGAGCGGCCCCAGCCCTCTCCCCTCCTCCGAGGTGGCCGCCCTCAAGTCCGGCTCGGCCAAGCTCTCCTTCGTCACGCCCTCGCAGAACGGCCTCCTTTCGAACCTCCTCTGGCTCATCCTGCCGATCGCCGCCATCCTCGCCTTCTTCTGGTGGATGAACCGGCGCGCCCAGGGGCAGATGTCGGGGATCATGTCGATCGGGCGATCGAAGGCCAAGGTGTACTCGACCGAGCGGCCCCGGACGACGTTCGGGGACGTCGCCGGCTACACGAGCGTGAAGCAGGAGATCAGCGAGGTCGTGGAGTTCCTGAAGACCCCCGGCCGCTTCAAGGACATCGGGGCCCGCATCCCGAAGGGCATCCTGCTCGTGGGCCCCCCGGGGACCGGCAAGACGCTGCTGGCGCGGGCCGTGGCCGGAGAGGCAGGGGTGCCGTTCATGTCCGTGAGCGGCTCGGACTTCATGGAGATGTTCGTCGGAGTCGGGGCGAGCCGGGTGAGGGACATGTTCCAGACGGCCCGCAAGCAGGCCCCCGCCATCATCTTCGTGGACGAGATCGACTCCATCGGCCGCAAGCGGGGCGCCGGGCTGGGCGGGGGCCACGACGAGCGCGAGCAGACCCTCAACCAGATGCTCAACGAGATGGACGGCTTCGACACCACCGAGGGCATCGTCATGATGGCGGCCACCAACCGGCCCGACATCCTCGACCCGGCGCTGCTGCGTCCTGGCCGGTTCGACCGCCAGATCGTCGTCCCCCTCCCCGACCTGGACGAGCGCCTGCCCATCCTCATCGTCCACTGCCGGGACAAGCGGATCGGGCCCGACGTCGACCTCGAGCTGGTGGCCCGGGGCACCCCTGGCATGAGCGGCGCCGACCTGGCGAACCTCGTCAACGAGGCCGCCCTCCATGCCGTGCGCCGGGGCAGCGACGCCGTGGAGATGCGGGACTTCGAGGGGGCCCGGGACCGGGTCCTCATGGGCCAGCGCCGGGAGTCGCTGGTCCTCTCCGACGAGGAGAAGGAGCGGGTGGCCTACCACGAGGGCGGCCACGCCGTGCTGGCCTACGTGCTGCGCAACGCCGACCCGGTGCACAAGGTCACGATCCTGCCGACCGGCATGGCCCTCGGGGTCACCCAGCAGCTGCCCCTCGAGGAGCGCCACATCTACCCCATCGAGTACATCGAGGACTCGCTGGCCGTGCGCATGGGCGGGCGGGTGGCGGAGATGCTGGTCTACAAGAACCTGTCGACGGGAGCCGCCAACGACCTGGTCGGCAACACCGAGCTGGCCCGCAAGATGGTGCGGGAGTTCGGGATGAGCGACCGGGTCGGGCCCATGGCGTGGGGCTCGCAGGGGATGGTCTTCCTCGGCGAGGACCTGATGCACTCCCGGGACTACTCCGAGGACACGAGCCGGGTGATCGACGAGGAGGTAGAGCGCATCCTGCGCGAGCAGGAGGAGCGGGCCACCGAGTACCTGACGCGGCACAAGCCCGGGTTGGAGGCCGTCGCCGGCGCCCTGCTGGAGCGGGAGACCATCGACGGTGCCGAGGTGGGCCGCCTGGTCGACGAGGCGTACGGCCGCCCGGTTCACGGCGAGGAGGGGCGCCCGTCGCCCCACCGTTTCGTCCTCCCCGAGCCCTCCGAGGCCGAGCTCGGCAACGGGAGCGCCCATCCCCGGCCGGGTCTGCCGGTCCCCGTCCCCCGGGCGGTGGGCGCGGGAGAAGACGGCGGCCACTGGACCGGGTCCGACGCCGGGAGCGCTCGGGCGGGAGCCGGGGCGGGGACCGGGGCCGGGCCCAGCCACCCCAACGCCAGCCACCCCAACGCCAGCCACCCCAACGGCAGCGGGGCGGTCACGAACGGGAGCGGGGCGAGCGAGGATCCAGCCGCCCAGGGCGGCGGCCGCCGCAGCGGCCCCGACCCCGGGCCGGCTCACCGGGACTGACGCCTCACGGCCGGCGTGCCCGCGGTCGTGCGTGGCGCCGGGGGCGGCGTGCCCCTAGGGCGCCGGTTCGGCGAGGACCGTGGAGACCCCCCGGCCCCCCGGGCCGATCACGTCCTGCTCCACCACGATCGGGGCGCCGGCGGTGACCGCCAGCGGCAGCTGGGGCTCGGATCCGTGCAGGAAGGCGCCGAGGGGCAGGAGGAGGGGCCGGCCCGGGGGCACCACGAGGTCCGACAGCCCGGGGACCGGCCCGGCCGGGCCGCGGTCCAGCACGGCCACGCTCACCCGGACCGGGGCGGCCCCCGGGTTCTCCACTATCACGACCTGTGACGAGCCGGCCGGTGGCCCGGCGGCCAGGAGCCAGCGCCTTGCGGGCAGCCCGCCCACGGTGTCGCCGAGGCCCCGCTGGTGGTCGGGCGGGCTGTCCACGATCGACCGCTCGGCCACGACCGCCACCCCGTTGGTGGACCGGACCACGGCTCCGAAGAGGACCCCCACCGGTATCCGGTGCTGCTTGTCGGCCTCCACCTGGAGGATCCCACCTGGGGCCACGGTGACGTGGAGCGGCTCGGCCCCTCCAGACGAGAGGGCCAGCCCTATCTCGACCTGCGCCGCGTCGGCCGACGGGTTCACGATGTCCAGCCGCTCGT
Organism: Acidimicrobiales bacterium; assembly: GCA_050744025.1. Lineage (GTDB taxonomy): Bacteria > Actinomycetota > Acidimicrobiia > Acidimicrobiales > JAJPHD01 > JBOGGR01. Next base: position 7,581 of record JBOGGR010000392.1, on the reverse strand, counting down.
GGGCGCCGGGGACGACCAGCCCGGCAGGGAAGTACCACCGGGTCCGCGGTGCGGCGGCCCCCAGCGTCAGCGCCAGGTCGGGCCGGGCCGAGCCCATCTCGACCTCGTCGGCGACCACCCGCCCCAGGCGCACGGTCACGGTCGTGGCCACCAGCGAGCGCTCCTGGACGTGCGCGCCCACGTCCAGGACCACCTGGCTCTCCCCCGGCACCACGATCCCCTGGTCGTCGCTCGGGCGCAGCTGGCCCTCTCCGGTGACGAAGGACAGATCGGCGATAGCCGGGGAGGCCAGCGGGTTGTAGAGGGACACCAGCAGGCGGTCGCCCCCCGCGGTGGACCCGGACGCGAAGTACCAGGCCCGGGTCGGGCGGGAGGCGCAGGGGGCCACGGCCGTGCCCATGGTGGCTGTGGTCACCCGCTGCTCGACTGCCACCGCTCCCCCGTCCAGGGCCACCGTCGCCGCCGTGTCGGGCCCGGGAGCCAGCCGGCTCTCGTCCACCACCATCTGCCCCCGGGCGGGCACGGTGATGGCCATCGCGGCCCGGGCCCCGCTCGGGCTCACCGTCGTCACCGAGCCCCTCACCGGGTGCGATCCGGAGTTGGCGAGCAGCAGCGATACGGAGGGGGCCCGGGCAGCCGGCTTCTTGGCTGCGCTCCTCCGCAGCTTGCGACCGGACGTGGACGATGTCGAGCCAAGCGGCGACGCCTTGGTGGTGGCGGTGGCGGCAGCCGGGGCGGTGGTGGTCGTGGCGGCGGTGGAGGTGGTCGTGGCGGCGGTCCCGCGCGCTGTCGGCGTTGGTGAGAGGCCCGCCGCGCAGTACCAGCTCGAGGATATGGCCGAGGCCGACGCCACCTCCCTCGGGGTTCGCTGGACGGCCACCACCTGTGCACGCGGAGCCGGGGCGCTCACCAGCTGGTCCACCCCTGCGGCCACGAGGAGCACGGCGACGATCACCCCGATGGTGCCAGCCCGGCGGGCCCCCTCGGTCACGGGCCCGGTCGCCGGGCGGAGGCGGAAGGCTCAGCGGCGGCGGGGGGCCGGGCGGCAGCGGGGGGCCGGGGCGCGGCGCCAGGCCCCAGCGGGTGCGGGGCTGGGCCGGCGCTGAGGAGGGTCGGGACGAGCGGACGATCGACCTCGACCGGGGCGGCCAGGGGGAGGGCCCCGCCCTTCCTCGCCCCGGCGCCACGGGAACGGGCCCTGGGGCGCCATGCGAGGAGGGCTGCCACCGCCAACGCCCAGAGCAGCCCCTCGACGGCGATGGCGGCGAGGTATCCGGAGGAGGTCTCGTAGGCCAGGGTGACCGGGCCGGCTCGAGCCACCCGGTACGTGGTGGCCAAGCCGAAGGCGGGCCGGCCCTGCACGGCGCGTCCCCCTGCCCCGGTCAACACCCAACGGGGGGAGGCCGTGGCGGAGTGGTACAGGGTCCCGGCGGCCACGTCGCCCCGGAACGTCGTGGCTCCTGGCGGTCCCTGGAGGACCGGGGCCGACCCGGCGAGCGGGACGGCGAGGGCCGCCAGCGTGCCGCCGCGTCGGCTGGCGGCCGCGGCGGCCGGGGGCAGCTCGGCTCGAGCCGGCACCCAGGCCACGTTCTGGAAGACCACGACGGAGGAGTCGGAGGGGAGCTGGCGCAGGTCGTCCTGGATCCCGAGGGCATTGACGAGCCCGGCGGGAGGCGGGAGGGGGGTGGCCCCCGGGCTCGGGGCCAGCTTTCGGGGGAGGACCACGTAGCGCACCGCGAGAGGAGCGAGCAGGTGCCCCAGCCTGGTGGTGAGCCCCTGGCTGGCCAGCGTCACGTCCCGGGCCAGGACCGCCCCGCTCCCGGGGTCACCCGGCGGCCAGACGCCGGTGACGTCCGGGGGTCCGTCCTCCGAGGTGGCATAGGCCAGGCCGTGCCCCATCTGCCAGGACCCCATGGGCAGGGCCCGCGGGTCGCCGAGCCACAGCACACGGAAGCTGCCGTGCGAGGCCTGGGCCGGCATCCACGACAGGATCTGGCCGAAGCCCTGGGAGGGCAGGCCCCAGCTGCCGCCGACCGCCGCCCCCAGGAAGGACAACGTCCCCACCGCCGCCCCGGCGGCGGCCAGCAGGCTCACGCCCTGCCTCCACCCGAACCGGAACCTCGGCAGGTCCCGCTGGAAGGCCACCACGCCGAGGGCCGTGCACAGGGCAAGGGCGGCGGCCGCCCCGGCGATCGGCACCCCCGTGGGCAGGCCCTGGACCCCCAGCCACCCGTTCCCCCCGAGCCAGGCCAGGGCCAGGCAGGCCAGGGCCACCGCCCACAGCCGGGAGGCCCAGGCCAGGCGCCACCCCTTGCCGATGAGCAGCGGGAGGGCGGCGGCGGCGGCCAGCCCCCAGGCCAGGGGGGTGACGCCGACGCCGCCTATGCGCAGGGCCATGAGCTGGCCCAGGCCAGCCGGACCAGTGGCGCCCGACGCCCCGAGCGCGGCGGCATGAGGTCCGGCGTGGAGCAGCCCCAGGGTCCAGGGGATGGACAGGACCACGGCGCCGGCCGACGCCGCCACGCCGAGCCCGAGGGCCCGCAGGCTGCTGCGCCCACCCCCGAACAGGATGGACCCGACGACGAGGCCGACGGCCGAGGCCACCACCACCAGCAGCTCGCTCGGCACGAAGGCGCCCGCCACGGCCACGATCACGGCCAGGGCGAGGGCCCGGCGGACGGTGGCGACGACGGGCGAGGTCGAGGACGCCGGCCGGGAGCGCCTCCTCCCGAACGGCTCGAGGCCGGTCCCGGAGAGGAGGAGGGCGAGGATCCAGGGGGCGGCGGCATAGGCCACGAGGGCCTCCCACCGGCCCAGCCCGAGGGCGCCGTAGGGGAGCGGGACCACGGCGTAGACCACCATGGAGACGATCCGGCTCCAAAGCGAGTCGAGCGGACGGGCGAGACGCCAGGCTCCCAGGGCTCCGACCGGCAGTGTCCCAAGAATGGCAGCGTGCTCCAACAGCCCCATGTGCCCACCCACGACAGCCCCTCCCAGGCCCATGAGGGCGAAGGCGAGCGGAGCAGGGCCCTGGCCTCCCAGCCCGGCCGGTCGCCAGCCGCTGGCGAAGCGGTGCAGGAGGGTGAGCCATCCCGGCCAGGGCGTGAGCTGTCCGACCTGCGGCAGCGCCCCGGTCACGAGCTGACGGCTCCCCAGGGCCATGACGAACAGGACGAGGATCCATGCGAGCACCGCCGCCACCTGGTCGGGTCGCCGGGACCGGTCGGCGGCCGGCCGGGGACGGGCATCTGCCGGCTCGGCGTCGGTCCCCAGCCGCTCGGGCCGGGCCCACCGGCGAGCGAGCACGCGTAGGTAGCCCCCGACCTGGAGGCGGCGGAGGTCGCCGTCGGGGACCGTCCGCCCCTGCTGGAGGGTGGCCCGGGCCCGCCGGAGCTCGCCCGCTCGCCGCAGGTTCCACCGCCAGGCCCCGGCCACCGCTCCGGCCCTGGCCGGGCGCCGGGTGACGAGAGCGCCCACGATCTCGATCACGGACACGGCTGCCAGCTGGGGCAGCTCCCGTGCCAGGTTCCACCACCTGTAGGCCTTGAGCACCGCCCTCAGCTCGTGGCGGCGGGTCAGCGCCAGGTCCGCCTCGGCGCCGGGGTGGACGCCTGCGACGAGGCGCCGGCCCGCCGTGAGGGCCTCCAGGTGGCGGACCCTGGCAGTCGGCGCCACGACCACCCTGGCCCCCAGGAGCTGGGCCCGCCAGGACAGGTCGACGTCCTCGCCCAGGAGGGACATGGCGGTGTCGAAGCCGCCCAGGGCGTCGAACAGGTCGGCTCGGACCAGCGAGAGCCCCCCCGGGGCGACGAACACGTCCCGGACCGCGTCGTGCTGCTCCTGGTCCAGCTCGCCACGCTCGACCCTGGGAACGGCGGCGCCCCCACGGTCCATCCCCATCCCGACCTGCAGCAGGCGGTCGGGCCGGTCCCACGCCACCAGCTTGGGAGCCACCACGCCCGCGTTGGACCGGAAAGCCTCCTCCACCATCTGGCGCAGGGCCCCGGGATCCGGAGCCACGTCGTCGTGGCAGAGAACGAGATGGGTGGCCGATCCGGCCAGCTCCCGCCCGGCGTTGGCGCTCGCCCCGAACCCGTCGTTGACCGCCAGCCGCACCACCCGGGCCCCGGGCAGCACGGCGGCCACGCGGGAGCTGGGGTCCACCACGCTGGCTGCGTCGACCACCACCACCCCGAGGTTGGGATAGTCCTGCGCGCCCAGGGCCTGCAGGGTCTCCTCGAGCCAGGGGCCAGGATCGCAGGTCACGACGATGGCCGCGACGGGCGGCGCCTGCACTTCCATCAGGGAGTGCAGGCTAGCTCCCGGCCCGTGCCGGCAACAGGCCGATGCTCGCGACTGCCAGCTCCGGGCACGCCCCGGCTGGCTCGATCCCGGACGTCCCACGACCGCCTGGGGCCGCCATGCCCGAGACCAGCGACCTGACGAGGACCGCGAAGCGTGCCGCCGCCGCGATGCGGGGAGCCGGCTCAGCTCACTGGGAGCCGGCCTCCGCCTCCCAGTGCTCCAGCACGGCTCTGAGCGTCTCGTCCAGGCCGATCTCCGGCCGCCAGCCGGTGGCCGCCTCCAGGCGGCCGGGATCGCCCCGCATGACGGGGACGTCGGCCGGCCGGGAGAGGGCCGGGTCCGGCTCGAGCCGCAGGGCCGCCCCGGACAGCTCGAGGAGACGGTGCACGATGGCATCGATGGAGACGTCCCGGCCGCTGCAGACGTTGTAGGCCTCCCCGGGCTCGCCCGCGAGCACCAGCATGCGGTAGGCCCGGACCACGTCACGGACGTCGGTGAAGTCCCGGCGGGCCGCCAGGTTGCCGACGGGGATGGATGCCCGGCCGGCCCGGCCGGCCTCCACGATGCGACGGGCCAGGGCCGGCACCGCGAAGGTCGGGGCCTGGCCGGGGCCGACGTGGTTGAAGGGCCGGGCCCGCACCACGGGCAAGCCGTGGGCGAGGTGGGCCTGGAGGCCGAGGTACTCGGCCGACACCTTGCTCGCCGCATAGGGGCTGACCGGGCGCAGCGGGGCGTCCTCGGTCACGGGCAGGTCCCCCGGCTCGACCCGCCCGTACACCTCGGCCGAGGACACGAGCACGACCGTGGGGGGCGGGGAGCACGACCGGGCCGCTCGAAGGACCGACAGCGTGCCCATGACATTGACCCGCAGGACCTCCTCCGGGGCGTCCCACGAGGCGCCCACGTGGGTGAAGGCGGCCAGGTGGTATATCGCCTCGGGCTCGGCCCCGGCGACGGCCATGCCCACCGCCGGGCCGTCGGTCACGTCCAGCCCGGCGTCGGCCTCGACCACCTCGTCCCCGGCCTGGCGCAGATGGGGAACCAGCCAACCACCCACGAAGCCGCTGCTGCCGGTGACGAAGGCCCTCACCCGGCCACGCTAACTGCCGAACTGCCGGGCCTTTCGCCCGTTCCCGCCGGGCCTATCGACGGTCCCGCCGGGCCCATCGCCGGTCCCGCCGGGCCTATCGCCCACCCGCCGGGCCTATCGCCGGTCCGCCGGGCCTATCGCCCATCCGCCGGCCTGCTCACCGGGTCGGCGGGCTCGCCCTTGTACGGGGCCGCCAGGGGAGGCGGCGCTCGGCCGAGGGCGACCAGCGCTCCCGGGCGGCCCGGTAGGCCTGGACGTGGCCGGCGGCACTGGCGGCCCAGGTGTAGCGGGCGGCCACGGTCAGCCCTCGAGCCCGCCTCTCGGCCAGCCCCTGGTCCCCCCGGACCAGCATGTCGAGCGCCCCGGCCAGCCCGTCGGCGTCGCCCGGCTCGACCATGAGGGCGGCCCCGTCGGCCATCTCCTCCATGACGGTGCCGCTGGTCGTGACGAGCGGGCTCCCGCAGGCCAGCGCCTCCAGCACCGGGAGACCGAAGCCCTCCTCGAGCGCGGGGTAGGCGACGGCGGCCGCCCGGCGCAAGAGGTCGGGGACCACGGCCTCGGGCACGTAGCCGAGGCGCACGATGCGATCCGGATGGCGGGCCTCGGACATGGCCTGCTCCAGGTCCTTCTCCCCCCACCCGGGCGTCCCGGCCAGGAGCAGGCTGAGCCCGGGGTGGGCCGGGCACAGGCGGTCGAAGGCCCGGACCAGCGTGGGGACGTCCTTGCGGGGCTCGATCGTCCCCAGGAAGGCGACGTATGGCTGCCGGATCCCCAGTGCGGCGAGGGGGCCGAGGCCGTCCCCGTCAGGTGGGCCGTCGCCGGGATGGAAGCGGCCATGGTCCACCCCGTGCGGCACCACCAGCACCTCGCCCACCGGCCCGCACAGCGCCTCCAGGCGGCGGGCCGTGGTCCGGCTGACGCAGACCAGCACGTCGGCGTGGGCGGCAGCCACCCTCACCGCGCGACGGAAGTAGAGCACCTTGGAACGCTCGTGCCACTCGGGATGGTCGAAGATCGTCAGGTCGTGGATGGTCACCACCCGGGGAAGTGACGCCGTCTCCGGCATCGTGTAATGGGGCCCGTGATGGACGTCGACCGGGAGGTGGGCGAGCAGCCCGGGCAGCCGGGCCTGCTCCCAGAGCAGCCGCATCGGCCGGGGGTCCGGGACGACCGCTTCGACCCTGGCCCCGGGAGCCAGCTCCACCCACCGGCTGCCGTCGGTCGTCCGGGCCACCAGGGTCAGGGCCACGTCGCTCCGCCGGGCCAGGGTCCGCACCAGCGCGATCGAGTACTGACCGGCTCCGGCCGGCTGCTCGGGGACGGCGCTGACGTCGAGGCTTACGGCCAGGGGAGGCCCGGGCGCTCCCGGCGCTCCCGGGGCGGTGTCCCCGGCCGTTTCGGGGGCGGTCTCCCCGGCAGCTCGTCCGCCGGGGGCCGGGCCGCCTCCCGCCGGAGGGACCCTGGCCGCGGGCCCGACGGTGCCCCCGGGGCCTCGGCCTCGCCCGGTCTTCACGCCACCTCCTGCCACGCGGCCAGATGCCCGCGGGCGGCGGCCACCCAGGTGAGGGCGCCGGCCCGCACCCGGCCACGCTCGATCAGGCCGGCCCGGACGGTCTCGTCGGAGGCCGCCAGCACCAGCCCCTCCGCCATCGACTCCTCGTCCCGGGGATCGACCTCCAGCGCCTGGCCGGCCGTGCTCGGGATGGCGCTGGCCACGACCGGGGTCCCGGCCGCCATGGCCTCGACGGCGGGGAGGCCGAACCCCTCGGCCAGGGGAACGTAGGCCAGGCACCGGGCCCTGGCATACAATCCGCTCAGCACGCCCGGCTCGACCCGGCCGGCCATGACCACACCAGGCCGAGGCGGCAGCCCCCTTCCCCAGCCTGGCGGGCCCACGACCACGAGGGGCCACGGCTCGGGGAGCCGTCCGCGAGCCAGGGTGAAGGCCCCGAGGAGCCCGGGGAGGTTCTTCCGGGGCTCGAGCGTCCCCACCGAGAGGAGGTACGGCCCGTCCACCCCGAGGGCGCCGAGCAGGGCGTCGGTGGCAGCCCCGTCGGGCTCCACGAGGTGGTCGCAGCCCTCTTCCACGACGCTGACCGTACCCGGAGCGGCCCCCGCGGCAACGAGCGCCTCGGCCGTCGCCTCCGACGGCGCGACGAGCCGCCGGGCCCGGGCCAGGGCCCGGC
>JBOGGR010000391.1:0-17823 GCA_050744025.1 Acidimicrobiales bacterium | reverse complement strand
AGAGGCCGAGGCCGGCCCGGGGAAGAGCCGCGTTAGCCTCGCCGGTCAGTGACTCCTGCCGAGCCCGCCCCGCCTGCCGAGCAGGAGGAGGATCGTCTCCCTGCCGCCAGCGCGGCGCCGGGGGCGCAGGGGGCGCCCCAGCCCACCAGGAAGCGGCGCCGGCCGAGCCCGAGCCGGCGAGTCACCGAGTGGGTGGTCATCGTGGCCCTCGCCGTCGGTGCGGCCTTCGGGATCAAGGCCTTCCTCATCCAGGCCTTCTTCATCCCGTCGGGGTCGATGATCCCGACGTTGAAGGTCGGCGACCGCATCCTGGTCGACGAGCTCAGCTACGACCTCCACCCCATCCACCGGGGCGACATAGTCGTCTTCGCCAAGCCCCCGGCCGACACGGGCGACCCCGCCGTCCACGACCTCGTGAAGAGGGTCGTGGGCCTGCCCGGGGACACGATCTCCTCGGCTCCCGACCCACAGTGCCACGGCGACCCCCTCTGCTCCGGCCGGGTCCTCATAGACGGCAAGCCCCTGCCGGGGAAGTACCTCCTCCCCTACCACCGGGCGGGGCCCGGCGCGGGGGAGCCCATCCCCACCCAGGTCATCCCGAAGGGCCACTACTTCGTGATGGGGGACAACCGGAGCGACTCCAAGGACAGCCGCTTCTTCGGGCCCATCTCCGGCTCGCTCGTGGTGGGGCGGGTGGTGCTGCGCATCTGGCCGCTGAACGCCATAACGACCTTCTGAGCCTTGGCTTGGTATGACCTACCGGGCGGGCCTCCTCGAAGATCCGCTGGGCTCGCGTTCGACCTGGTCCTACCGACCAGCTCAGCGGCCCGCCTCGCGGCCCAGGTCTCGATCCTGCTCGCGCCCAACCGTGCGCTCGATCCCGAGCTCTCTGCGGACCAGTGCGGCCAGCGGAGGAAGGTCCCGCTCTACGACCGCCCAGGCCCGACCGAGGTCCACGGCGAGATAGCCATGGACGATGCGGTTGCGGAAGGCAGCGACATCGCTCCAGGGCATCTCCGGGTGGCGGGCCTTCAGCTCCGGTGAAAGGCGCTGCGTCGACTCGGCGATTGTGTGGAGGCGGCGCAGCGTGGCGTCTCGGACGTCGACGTCACCCAAGAACTTCGCCTCTTCCCCGCCGACCGACCGTTCGATGTGTGCGATCGCCTCGGCGACGTGACTCAGGTACAGGCGATCATCGTGCTCGCTCACAGGGGGACGGCCTGGGCGAGCACGTGGTGCCGGATGACCACGTCGACGTCGCTGCCCACGTCGACGTGGTATCCGAGGAGCTCCTCGAGCTCTCGAGCAAGCCCCGCCTCGTCGAGCAGGCTGCGCCCGGGCTCGAAGTCCACCAGGAGGTCGACATCGCTGTCGGCGGTGGCATCCCCCCTCGCCACCGATCCGAACACCCGGATGTTCGATGCCCCACGAGCTGCCGCGATACGGACGATCTCGGCGCGACGGGCCCGAAGCGCGGCGAGGGTAGGGGCAGGTTGGACAGCAGCCGTGCCTTTCTCCACCACGCTCATCGTAGGTGCCGCGGCAGCAGGCGAGGCTGAGCCCCTCAAGGGGCGGGACCGCCGGGTCGATGACCACCAGAGGAGAAAGGGGAGACAGTGGTCATGATCCGGGCGACGTGCCCCAGCTGCGGCGACGTGGAGCTCGGGACGGCCGAGGTCCGGGCCCTGGTGTGCGAGACCACTGGCCGGGCCTCCTACACGTTCCGCTGCCCGGAGTGCCGTCTCGCCACCACCGCCCCCGTCGGGGCCCACGTGGTGGACGTGCTCGCCTCGGCCGGAGTGCCCGTCTCCCGCTGGCGCCTGCCCGCCGAGCTCGGCGAGGCTCGTCCCGGGCCGGCCATCACCGACGGTGACGTGGCCGCCTGGTCCTCCCAACTGGCCGAGCCGGGGTGGCTGGAGGACGCGGTCGGGGCCCTGGCCGCCCGCTCCGGACCGGCCCGTGCCCGCAAGGACGGCCGGGCTCGCTATCATCGGGACCCATGGGGGACCTGAGCCCGATCAAGATCCTCATCGTGGTGGTGGTCGCGTTGATGGTCCTGGGCCCGGAGAGGCTCCCCGAGATGACCCGTAAGGCGGGGAAGGCGTGGGGCGACTTCCGCAAGTTCCGGGACAACATGGAGTCCGAGGTGAGGGGCGTGGTCGGCGACGTGCCCGGGTTGTCGGAGCTGCGCAACCTCCCGGGCCTCGGGTCGGGCCTCCGGGCGGGCCTGCGCTCGGGACCCCGGGGCGTGGCCGCGGCCGCCATCGGGGTGGCCGCCACCGCCTCCCGGTCCAGCCCTGACGAGGCCCCGAGCGGCGCCGACGGGCCATCGCTCGCTGGCGGGGGCCCAGGTCCCGGCCCGCCGCCCCGCCGGGGCTCCCCGGTCCCCGGCGCCCCGCCGCCTGCCGACCTCTTCTCGCCCGACGACCCCAGCTTCAACTGACCGGCCCGCCCGGGCCCGCTGACACAGACCCCGACCCTGCCCATGGCCATCCACACCCCGAGGCGAGCCAACCGGCCGCTGCCCGACAGCATGACGCTGGTCGAGCACCTGACCGAGCTGCGCCGGCGGCTCATCATCGCCGTCCTGGCCGGGCTGGTGGCGGGGATCGTGGTGTTCGCCCTCTACAACCCGGTGCTCGACTTCCTCATGCACCCGTACTGCGCCAGCCTCCCCCACGGCCACGCCTGCCAGCTGTACATCAACTCGCCCCTGCAGGGCTTCTCGGTCCGCATCAAGATCGCCGCCTACGGCGGCATCTTCCTCGCCTCTCCCATCATCTTGTGGCAGGTGTGGCGGTTCATCACCCCTGGGCTCAACCCCAACGAGAAGCGCTACGCCGTCCCCTTCGTCATCACGTCGATCGCCCTCTTCACGGCCGGGGCGGCCGCCGCGTACGCGGTGTCCCCGAAGGCCCTGCACTTCCTCAACACCGTGGGCGGCCAGAACCTCCACCAGCTGTACACGCCGACCAGCTACCTCAGCTTCATCGTGCTCCTCATGGTGGCCTTCGGCATCGCCTTCGAGATGCCGGTCGTGCTGATCAGCCTCGAGCTGGCCGGGGTGATCACCCCGGCCCGGCTGTCGTCCTGGCGGCGCAAGGCCATCGTCATCATCTTCGCCCTGTCCGCCATCTTCATCCCGAGCTCCGACCCGTTCTCGCTCTTCGCCATGGCCATCCCCATGTGCGCCTTCTACGAGGGGGCGATCATCGTGGGGAAGGTCCTCAGGCGTTGAGCGGCCCCCGGTGGTGGGCACGGAGGCCGCCGCGCACCCGGATCCATTTCTCCTCATGAGCCCGGGAGCCGGGGAGGTCCGGGCCCGGTTCCTCGCCTCCCTCGACTTCCCCCTCGACGCCTTCCAGGTGCAGGCCCTGGACGCCCTCGACGCCGGCCAGTCGGTCCTCGTGGCGGCCCCCACCGGGTCGGGCAAGACCGTCGTGGCCGAGTACGCCATGGCCCTCGCCAGGGCGGAGGGCGGGAGGGCCTTCTACACCACGCCCCTGAAGGCGCTGTCCAACCAGAAGTACAGCGACCTGTGCCGGGCCCACGGGCCGCACGCCGTGGGCCTGCTCACCGGGGACAACGCCGTCAACGGCGACGCCGACCTCGTCGTCATGACCACCGAGGTCCTGCGCAACATGATCTACGCCGGCTCGCCGGCGCTGGACCGCCTCCACCACGTCGTCCTCGACGAGGTCCACTACCTCCAGAACCCGTACCGGGGGGCGGTCTGGGAGGAGATCATCATCCACGCCCCGGCCAGCGTGGCCCTGGTCTGCCTGTCGGCCACGGTCTCCAACGCCGAGGAGGTGGCGGACTGGATCGCCGGCGTGAGGGGCGCGACCGCCGCCGTCATCGAGGAGCACCGCCCTGTGGAGCTGCGCCACCTGTACCTGGTCGGGGACCGCTCGGCCGTGGCGCCCCACCTCCTGCCCACTTTCGTGGACGGCCGCCCCAACCCGGAGGCGGCCGCCCTCGACGCCGACCGCCGGCGCGCCGCCTACCCGGGGCGGCGTCCCCGGAGCCGGCTCTACACGCCGCGCCGGGTCGAGGTGGTGGAGCGCCTGGACGAGGAGGCCCTGCTCCCGGCCATCTGCTTCATCTTCAGCCGGGCGGCGTGCGACGCAGCCGTCCGCCAGTGCGTGCAGGACGGCGTGCGCCTGACCAGTCCCGAGGAGCGGCGCCAGATCCGCGCCATCGCCGAGGCCAGGGTGGACTCCCTCTCCGACGACGACCTTCGGGTGCTGGGCTACGGCGCGTGGCTGACCGGGCTCGAGGCTGGCGTGGCCGCCCACCACGCCGGGATGGTGCCCCCGTTCAAGGAGGCGGTGGAGTCGTGCTTCGCCGCCGCCCTGGTGAAGATGGTCTTCGCCACCGAGACCCTGTCGCTCGGGATCAACATGCCGGCCCGCTCGGTCGTCATCGAGCGCCTGTCGAAGTTCTCCGGCGAGCGCCACGAGGGCCTCACGCCCGGGGAGTACACCCAGCTCACCGGCCGGGCCGGCCGGCGGGGGATCGACCCGGTGGGGTACGCGGTGGTGCTGTGGTCGCCCTCCGTCCCCTTTGGCCAGGTGGCCGGCCTGGCGTCGACGCGGAGCTATGCGCTGCGCTCGTCGTTCCGGCCCACCTACAACATGGCCGCCAACCTGGTCCGGCGCTACGAGCCGGCCGAGGCCCACCGCCTGCTCGAGCTCTCCTTCGCCCAGTACCTCGCCGACGCCCACAGGGTCCGCGGCGAGCCCCTGGCCGGCCAGCTGGACCGGGTCCTCGGCCTGCTCGAGCGGTGGGGCTACGTCGACGGCTGGTCCCTCACGCCGGCCGGGGACCGCCTGGCCCGTCTCTACCACGAGCTCGACCTGCTCCTCGCGCAGGTCCTGGAGGAGGGCCTGCTCGACGGCCTGGACCCGCCGGCGGTCGCCGGCCTGGTGTCGGTGCTCACCTACGAGACGCGGGGGCCGGCCCCATCCCCCCCGGCCTTTCCCGACGCCGAGAGCCGCAGCCGCTGGCGGGCCATCGAGGCCCTGGCCGCCCGCCTCGAGCGGGCCGAGGTCGAGGCCGGCCTGCCCCCGAGCCGGCTCCCGGACCCGGGCTTCCTCGCTGCGGCCCGAGCCTGGGCCGCCGGCCAGGACCTGGGCCGGATCGTCGGGGACGACGCCCTTTCGGGCGGGGACTTCGTCCGCAACGCCAAGCAGCTCGTCGACCTCCTCCAGCAGATCGGCCAGGTGGCCCCCGACCCGGCCACCGCCGGGGCGGCCCGGAAGGCGGCGGCAGCCGTGAGAAGGGGCGTGGTCGCCGCCTCCTCGGTGCTCGAGCCGACCCCCGCGGGGTGGTGATCCGCCCGGCCCGGCGGGTGGCGGCCGACCGGCCCGGCGGGTGGCGGTCCGCCCCGCCCGGCGGCGGGGTCGGGTGGTGGTCCACCCGGCCCGGCGGCGGGGGCCGTAGTCTGGCGCCTCGCATGACTGCCTATGTCCCCGAGACCTGGACGCGGCCGGAGGCCGACATCCTCCGGCGGTACTTCACCAACCTCGACCGTCCCGTCTTCGCCCTGGTCAACCTGCCCGAGGTGGTGAAGGGGGCGCTGTTCGCCCGCTACTCCCGGTCGCAGAAGAGCCTGCGGCGCCTGTTCCTCGACGAGTTCGTCGGGGACCTGGACGTGAGCGGCGACCACACGGTGGACGCCCGGGTCGGCCTGAAGCGGGCCGAGGAGCTCTACGGCCGGGTGTTCGTCGAGTACGGCGACGACTCCGTCGCCCAGCTCGGGGGGGTGCACCTGGCCTGCGAGCAGGCCTCCAACCTGCTGACCAAGGTGCTGGAGCGGGGTCGGGTCATGTCGTACATGGAGCAGTCCACCCGCTACATCGCCTACGAGGCCCGGCTCGGCGACGGCCGTTACCGCTACCACCGGGACCCGGATATCCTGGGCTCCGGCCTCGGCGCCCGTTACGTCGGGGACATGGACCGCATGTTCGACACCTACGCCCGGCTCCTCCCGGCCGTCCAGGGATGGCTGGCGAAGACCCATCCGGAGGGCGCCCAGGACGGCGACCTGGCCCGGCGGCGGGCCGTGCGGGCCAGGGCCCTCGACACCGTGCGGGGCCTGCTCCCCTCGGGGTCGCTCTCCAACGTCGGCATCTACGGCAGCGGTCAGGCCTACGAAGCCCTCCTGCTGCGGATGACGGCCCACCCGCTCCCGGAGGCCCGCACCTACGGGGCCATGATGCTGGAAGAGCTCCGAAAGGTCATCCCTTCCTTCCTGGCCCGGGTCGACCGGCCCGAGCGGGGAGGGGCGTGGTCGGACTACCTGGCCGGGACCCGGGAGGCCACGGCCAGGGTGGCCCGGGCGCTGTCGGCCGGCGAGGAGCCAGAGCCGCGGCCCCTCGTCACCCTCCTCGACCACGACCCGGCCGGGGAGGACAAGGTGCTGGCGGCCATGCTGTACCCGCACCTGGACCTGCCCGAGGACCAGGTGGCCCGCCTGGTGGGCCGGCTCTCGGCCGGCGAGCGCCAGGCCGTGGTGGATGCCTACGTGGGGGAGCGGGCCAACCGCCGGCACAGGCCCGGGCGGGCCCTGGAGCGGACCTCGTACCGCTTCGACGTCGTGTCGGACTACGGGGCCTTTCGGGACCTCCAGCGCCACCGGATGCTCACGATCGAGTGGCAGGGCCTCTCGACCGACCTCGGCTGGGCCATGCCCGACGGGGTGGCCGACGCCGGCCTGGCGGGGGAGTACGAGGAGTCGATGGAGCGGTCGGCGGCCCTGCACGCGGCCCTGGCCGGCCTGTTCCCGGCCCAGGCTGCCTACGCCGTGGCTCTGGGCTACCGCATCCGCTACGTGATGCAGCTGAACGCGAGGGAGGCCATGCACGTCCTCGAGCTCCGCTCGGCGGCCCAGGGCCATCCGGCCTACCGTCGGATCGCCCAGGAGATGCACCGCCTGATCGCCGAGCAGGCCGGGCACCGGGCCCTCGCCGGCGCCATGCGCTTCGTCGACCACGCCGATCCCGACCTCGGTCGCCTGGAGGCAGAGCGGCGGGCCTTGCGGCGCCGGGAGGCCAGCACCCCCTGAGCGAGAGTCGTCAACCGGTCTTGACCTGAGCTCAGGGGGTCACGACCACGAGCGACGCGGCCCGCGCACCCTCGATCATGCGGGCGTCGTACGCGACCACACCCTCCAGGTCGTCGCCCAGCTCGAGGGCGGTGGCAAGGTGCACGGCATCGAGTGAACGGAGTCCAGGCGCCTCCAGGCGGGCCGCGGCGAGGAAGGTCGAGGCTGCGGGCAGGACGAGCGACACGGCGTCCAGTGCCTCGGCGACTCCTTGCGGGTCGATCCCGAGGCGGGTGGCAGCCCGCAGCGCTTCGGCGAGAAGCAGCTGTGACGACCAGGACGGGCCGTGGCCGGCGAACCAGGCCCGCATCGCCGCCGACTCCTCCTCGGCCACCACGAGCTTCAAGAAGGCCGATGTGTCCAGGTACCAGGCCACGGCGCCTTCAACGGTCGGCGCGCAGCTCGTCCAGGACGTCGGCGCTGGGCCGGGGCGCGACGGCTGGAGCCGGGATCCCTGCCGGCGAGCGCCGAGCCGGCTGCACCCGGCCGGACGCGAGCAACGCCCCCGCACCAGTGGCCGCCGACGGCGGAACGAGGATGGCGACCAGGCGGCCTCGATCGGTCACACCTAGGGTCTCGCCACGCTCGACCCGGCGCAGCGCCGCAGACGCCCGCTGCTGGAGCTCTCTCACTCCGATCGTGTCCATAATGCGTCAAATGTAGCACGTCACCCGCTTCCAGAGCACTCCGGACCTCGGCAGGCAACGGTACGCTCCTGTTGTCATGGCCGTCGGCCAAGCCGAGGAGTCGACTCGCTGGTGGCACCGCCCCACGTGGCGGCGGGCGCTGCTCGTGGCCCGATTCGTGGTCGGCCTCGGCCTCGCCGCTCTCGCCCTCGAGGCAGTGCTCGGCCAGCGGGGCGAGCTCAACGACGCCGCCGACTACCTGGCGGGCCTGCGGTGGCAGTGGGCGGTGGTGGCCGCCGCAGCCGAGCTGGCGGCTGTGGTGGCCTTCGCCGGGCTCCAGGGCCGCCTGCTCCGGTCCGGCGGCGTGCGGGTGGGCCTCCGGCCCCTGACCGGGATCACCCTCGCCGGCAACGCCATCAACAACTCCCTGCCGGGCGGGCCGGCGTTCGCCAGCATCTTCGCCTTCCGTCAGTTCCGGCGCCGCGGCGCCGACGACGCACTGGCCGGGTGGACCATCGTGGCCACGACGGTCCTCGCCGCCCTGGCCCTGGCCCTCCTGGCGGCCCTGGGCGTGGGCCTGGCCGGCGGCCGGGGCAACGCCTTCGGTCTCATCGGGACCGTCGTCGGCGTGCTGGCGCTCGCCGCCGCGGTGACGGTCCTGCTGCGCCGGCCCCAGGTCCTGCGCGCTCCAGCCGTCGCAGCAGTGACCCTCTCCAGGCGGGTGACCGGCTGGCCCGGGACCGAGCCGGAGGAGCTGGTCGCCCAGGGCCTGGCCAGGATCCTGGCCGTCTCCCCCGGTCGGGCCGACCTGGCCCGGGCCCTCGCCTGGGCACTCGGCAACTGGGTATTCGACTGCGCCTGCCTCGTAGCCGCGTTCCTCGCCCTCGGGGCCCCGGTCCCCTGGAGGGCCCTCCTGCTCGCCTATGGCGCAGGACAGCTGGCCGCCAACCTCCCCATCACCCCCGGGGGGCTCGGCGTCGTCGAGGGGAGCCTGACCATCGCCCTCGTCGCCTTCGGCGGAGCCCGTCCCTCCACCGTGGCCGCCGTGCTCCTCTACCGGATCGTCAGCTTCTGGGCCGCCCTGCCCGTGGGATGGGGGGTGTGGGCGTTCCTGGTCTTCCGGGACCGGCGCCAGGACCGCCGGGAGGACCGGGACGAGCCCGTCGGTCCGGTCTCCGAGCCGGAGGGAGTGGGGGCGTGAGGCGGGACGCCACTCCCCCGCGGCAGGCCCGCCGGGCTCTCCCGTGGGCCGCAGGCCCGCAGGCTCCCCCGCGGCAGGCCCGCCGGGCTCTCCCGTGGGCCGCAGGCCAGCAGGCTCCTCGGCAGCCGGCCCGCCGGGCGTCCCGGCGAGCGGTCGTTGCCGCGGCCGTGGCCGTGGCCGGGTCGGTGCTGGGTGGCTGCGCCGCTCCCCACACCGATCTGGGGCCCCGGTCGTCGACTTGCTTCAAGGCACTGCCCGCGGCCCACGCCGCCGCCCACGGTCACGGCCACCTTCTCGGCCTCCGGCTCAGCTCGGCCACCCGGGTGGCCCGGCTGGTCGGGGAGCTCACGGGCTCTGGCGGTGTCGACCCGGCCAGCCTGCCCGGGCCGGCCACCAAGCCCGACCGGCCCCTGTGCGTGGTGGCCTTCCAGGGGGACTTCGCCTCCGGCCAGGTGACCGGTTCGGCGGGCTCGGCCAGCGGCCACTTCGCCATCGTCGTGGTGAACCCGAGCGGCGACGGCCCGGTCCGCTCCTTCGTCGTCAGCCGGCTGCCGGTCCGCTTCCGCCATCTCGTTTGACGACGGAGCCTCCGGCGGGAGAACCCGGGCCCAGGGTGGCAGCGAAGGACGGCCGGAGACGGACGGCGGCGGCCCGCTCGAAGGCGTAGGCGAGGCGCAGCAGCGTCGGCTCGGACCAGGCCGTCCCGAGCAGGCACAGGCCCACGGGCAGGCCGCCGACCTCCCCCACCGGGACGGTGATGGCGGGGTAGCCGGCCATGGCCGACACCGAGTAGCCGCTCCCGCCGCCCCCGCCGGGCCCGGCGTGGTCCACGTGAGGGGCCGGGCCCATGGTGGGGACCACCAGGGCGTCGAGCTTCCACCCGCCGAGCACGGCGTCGAGGCCGCCCCGGGCCCGGCGCAGGTTGTCCGTCCTCGCCCTCAGGTAGCCGGGGTCGTCCAGGCCCGGGGTGGCAGCCGCGGCGATGAACTCCTCCTGGCCGAAGAGCGCCATCTCCAGGGCGGCGTGGGCCTCGTTGAAGGCGATCAGGTCCTCCAGGCTGCGGGGCGCCGGCGGCGGCCGCGTGGCCAGGTAGGCGGCCAGGCCGGCCCGCAGCTCGTAGCGGAGCACGGTCATCTCGTCCAGGGAGCCGGCCAGCATCCTGGCCGTGGGCACGTTCGCCGGGTCGACCAGCACGGCGCCGGCGCCGGCCAGCAGTCGGAGGGCCTCCTCCATGATGGCGTCCACCCTCGGGTGGTAGCCGTAGAAACGGTCCCGAGGCACGCCGAGGCGGGCCCCGGCCAACCCGTCCGGGTCCAGGGCGGCGGGGTAGTCCACTCCTGCCGGAGCCGCGAGGCTGTCCCTGTCCCCCGGATCCGGGCCGGCCAGGACCGACAGCAGGAGCGCGGCGTCGGCCACGCTGCGGGCGAGGGGGCCTACGGAGTCCTGGGTGGAGGAGATCGGCACCACCCCGCTCCTGGGGACCAGGCCGACCGTCGGCTTCAGCCCCACCACGCCGCAGAAGGCCGCCGGGCACAGGATCGACCCGTCGGTCTCGGCGCCCAGCGCGCCGCTCACGATGCCGGCGGCCACCGCCGCCCCGGAGCCGGAGCTGGAGCCGCCCGGGCTGCGGTCCAGCCCGTGGGGGTTGCGGGTCTGGCCGCCGACGGCGCTCCACCCGCTGACCGACGCACGGCCCCGGAAGTTGGACCACTCCGACAGGTTGGCCTTGCCCACCACCACCGCCCCCGCCTCTCGCAGCCGGGCCACTGCGACGGCGTCCCGGTCCGGTGGCGGGGACGCCGCCAGGGCCAGCGAGCCAGCCGTGGTGGGGAGGCCGGCGGTGTCCATGCTGTCCTTCACCACCACCGGGACCCCGTGCAGGGCCGACCGGCGCCGCCCCGACGCCAGCTCGACGTCGAGGGCAGCCGCGACCTCCTCTGCCCTCGGGTCCACGGCCAGCACCGAGGCCACGGCCGGGCCCTCGCGGTCCACCTCGCGCACCCGGCGCAGGGCGTTCGCCACCAGCTCCGCAGACGAGGCCTCCCCGCGCAGGAGAAGGGCGGCCGTCTCCACGAGGCCGAGGAACCCGATCCCGGCGGTGACCGGGCTCGGATCGGGGGGCCCTGGCTCGCCCGGGGCGGCGCTCACCGGGCGGCGCTCACGGGGCTGCGCTCACGGGGCCGGCGGTCCGAGCGGCGCTCACGGGGCCGGCGATCACGGGGCCGGCGAGGCGCCGGCGGTGGCGGGCAGCAGCTCCACCCAGGTCGGGCCCGGCGCCAGGGAGATCGCCTGGCCGGCGCTGTCGACCAAGCGAGTCGGGGCAGCCGCGCTGGGGCGCTCCCAGCGGCCCGTGACGACGGTCCCGTCCCTCGCCACCTCTGCCGGCCCCGAGCCGACCACCCCCACGTCCCACTCGTGGACACCGGTGGCGTCCTCCACGTACGGGCTCGGGGTGAGCTGGACCTGCTCGACCACGACGTTGGCCGCGGCGATCTGGTGGCCGTCGCCGAGAAGAGCCGGGACGTCCCCGTAGAAGCGCCGGTAGCGGGACAGGTGGGCGTCCCAGCGCCACCACACGTCGGAGTAGTCCGAGAAGTGCAGGTGCAGGGACGGGGTCGCGGCGCCCGGGCGTGGCCTGGCGGCGTAGGTGAAGAGCGGGGGCGGCGGGCCGGACGGGTGGCCGGCGGCGGCGAGGAGCGCGGCCGTCGACGTCTCCAGCTCGTGGGGGGCGAACCGGGCGGGGTCCTTCCGGTACGCGCCGGGGGCCTGGTCGACGCCGGCGACCCGTGCCCCCGAGCCGTCGACGGCGGCCACGGACGGGCCGATGCCGCCGGCGAAGCCGAACACCGGCCGTCCCAGCTGGGGCAGCAGCAGGGCATCTACCAGGCGAGCCGACCGGACCGGCTCGATGCGGGCGGCCTGGTGGCACTGGAAGACGGCGACGAAACGGGTGATCCCGCCCTCGACCGGCTCCTCGAAGACGATGTCGGCTGCGTCCAGCCCGTACTGGGGCCGGGCGGACGGGTAGTCGTCCACCTTGACCGCCACCGCCGGACGATTGGGGGCAACGCCCCCCGGAGCCGGGGTGCCGGTGAGCGGGCAGCGGGCGGGCGCGGTCGTCGGAGGGGTGCGTCTCGCCGCAGCCGTGGTGGGATCGGTGGCGGCCGGCCGGCGGGCCGGCTGGAGCGCCGCCGGAGCATAGGTGGGGCCCGGCAGCACGGCGCGAGCAGGGCCGGTGGCAGCACGGGCGTGAGCCGGGCGGCTCGCGGCCATGATGCCGACGGCGACGCCGCCCGCGAGCACGAGACACCCGAGCCCGGCCGCAGCCCAGCGGACCCCGCGGGGAAGACCTTTCGTGAAGCTGGGGAAGTGCATCAGCTCTCCGCAGTTGGAAGTCGGGGAAGTCGGGCATCAGGGCCGAAGCCCCCCATTGTCCCAGGAACGGCGGGCCAGGACGCGCATCCCCCGGGTCCGCCCCCGAGCCCGCGGGCCCACCCCCGCCGGCCTGCCGCCGGCCAGCCCCCCGGGCTCGCCGGCCAGCCCCCGAGCCCGAGGCCAGCCCCGAGCCAGCCCCCTCAGGGCTCCGATCGGCTCCAGGCGGTCCACCCGAGGGCCAGCCCCGTGAAGAGCACGCCGAAGCCCACGCACCACCAGCTGAGGACCACCCCGAGCACCACGCCGATCGTCCCGACGACCAGGAGACAGCCGGCCACGACCTCGTTGGCGACGGCGACGAGACGGGCGGGGGAGGTCACGGGGTCAGGCTAGAGGACCGCCCGACGCCCTCCCGGGCCTGCCTGGAGACGCCGTCCCGGGCCCGCCTGCCCCCCGGGGCCTGCCTGCCTGGACGCCGTCCCGGGCCGCCCACCTGGAGGCAGAGCCGGGCCGGCCTCGAGACGCCGGCCCTGGCCCGCCTAGAGAGGAAGCCACTCCTTGGCCGTCGTAACCGCCTCCAGCACGTCCGCCAACGGGTCGACTCCGAGGCCCGGGCCGAGCGGGACGGCGAGGTGGCCGCCCTCCAGGACGAACGGCCGGGTGATGTCGGTGGCGTAGTAGCGGTCCGAGGCGCTCGTGTCCCCGGGCAGGGTGAAGCCGGGCAGGCCGGCAAGGGCCACGTTGGCGGCCCGGCCCAGGCCCGTCTCCAGCATGCCCCCGCACCACACGGGGACGCCGTTGGCCACGCACACGTCGTGCACCCGGCGGGCCTCCAGGTAGCCGCCGACCCGGCCGGCCTTGATGTTGACGACCGAGCAGGCTCCGAGGGCGATGGCGTCGGCCGCCGACCGGGCCGACGTGATCGACTCGTCGAGGCATACCGGCGTGCGGATCTGGCGGGCCAGCTCGGCGTGGCCGCGGAGGTCGTCCTCGGGGAGGGGCTGCTCGATCAGGAGCAGTCCGAAGGCGTCGAGCCGGGCGAGGTGGCGCGCGTCGGCCACGGTGTAGGCGGTGTTGGCGTCGACCTGCAGGAGCAGGTCGTCCCCGAATCGCTCCCGCACGGCCCGCACGGGCTCGACGTCCCACCCCCGCTTGATCTTCAGCTTGATGCGCAGGTACCCGGCGTCGAGGTAGCCGCCGACGACGTCGAGCAGGTGGCCGACCGAAGCCATGATGCCCACCGAGACGCCGGCGGCCACGGCCGGGCGGACGGCGCCCAGGTAGGAGCCGAACGACATCCCCGACGCCCTCAGCCCGGCGTCGAGCAGCGCCATCTCGACAGCAGCCTTGGCCATCGGGTGGCCCTTCACGTGGGCCATGAGGGGGCCCAGCTCGGCCGCGCCTGCCAGGTCCCGCCCGGCGAGGGCGGGCAGGAGGAAGCGGCGGATGACCTCCGCCGCCCCGTCCACGTGCTCGGGCGAGTAGAGGGGGGCGTCCATGGCCACGCACTCGCCCCACCCCTCTGCCTCGGGGGTCACGACCCGGACCAGCAGGACGTCGCGGCGGGTCTGCACCCCGAAGGACGTCTCGAACGGGGCCACCAGCTCCATCCCCACCCTGCGCAGCTCCACGCCGGACACCTTCACCCGCCGACCTCCTCCTCGTCCCCATAGCTGAGCACGTACCAGCCGGAGCGGGCGAACCCGGCGATCCTCATCCCGCCGGCCATGGCAGGGGCGAGCGTCCGGCGGATGGCAGAGCGCCACGCCAGGGCGAGCTCCGGGTCGCTCCGGCGCAGGGCCTCGATGTCGCCCGGCACGGCGCAGGCGACCGGCTCCCGGCGCCCACCGGAGCCGTCGCCCGAGTCGTCGCCGGCGGGCCCCCCGCGGGACCCGGGCCCGAGGCCGACGCCGGCATCCGAGCCGGGGCGGGGCTCGCCTTCGGGCCCGATCCCGAGCAGGACCCGGCCCTTCTCGACAATGGCGCCGACGGCGCCGGGAACGGGCTCCGCCACCCGCCCCGCCGCGGCCTCCGCCGCCTTCTCCGAGCACAGGTCCCATCGAACCAGCAGGCGGTCACTGCCCTGGCCCTCGTTGATGCCGTCGCGCATCTCCCCGTAGAAGTCGGTGAGGTAAGTGGTGGCGCCGGCTCCCAGCTTGGTGAGGTTGAAGAAGGCGTTGCGCCGGACGAGCGGGTCGAAGGTCCACGTGATGGTGCCGAGGCCCCGCTCGAGGGCCCAGGCCCGCTGGTGCAGCTTGAGGGCCGAGCCGACGTGGCGCCCCTGAGCCGAGGGGATCACCCCGGCCACATGGGAGTGGAGCTGGCGGAGGGGCGAGGCGCCGGCGCCAGTGGCCAGGAAGCCCACGGCGGCACCGATCAGTTCATCCTCTGCGAAGGCGCCGGCGACATAGCCGCCCGTGTAGGAGAGCGACCGCATCACGTCGCCCGGGACAGGCGCCTGCTCGGGCCTCACGCTCCATACGCTGGCCAGCAGGGCCTCGGCCGCCCGGTGCTCGGCCGGCTCGGCCAGCTCCCTGACCGTGAGCCCGCTCGCGAGCGCAGCCGCCCGGGCCCGTCGCCATGCCTCGGCCGCCCCCGCCTTATCGTCCGTGGGCGTGGGGCTCGTCACGGCTACCAGCTTGCCTGCGCGGACGTCCGGCTTCATCGCGGCCGGTTCCCAACTGGCCCCGTTGCCTTCATCGGCATCGACATGGGGCCGGCGACCACGGCGCGCCCGAGCGCGCCTCGCCCTCCGGCGCCTCGCCTTCCGGCACCGGGCCCGGTCAGGGGCGGTCGGCCCCGCCGGCGTGGCGTCCGAGCCAGGCCACCAGCTCCCGACCACGGGTCCGCCGTCCAGGGGGACCCGGAGGAGGCGGTGTTCCCCTGGGCGGTGTCGGTGCGCCCGACCACCAACAGGGCTGTTCCGTCGGCGGTGAAGACCATGGGCCCGGCCATGCCCCGGCCGTCCCCGATGCGCCCCGGGCCGGGCGGCGGGGTGGCCGGGTCGGGGGCCGGCGGGTCGGCCGGCCAACTTGTGGCGTTTTCAGGCCATTTTGACCCGTTATCATCACAAGTTCGCTGCGATGGCCCCGCCTGGCCGGCCAGGCGCCAGATGGGTTCAGGGGCGTCGACCACGAACGGGGCGCTGGCGGGGTCGAGGCCGGGGTCGAGGCCGGGGTCGAGGCCGGGGTCGAGGGCGGTCGGGGCCGGATAGGCCAGGCGCCTCCCGTCCGGGGACGAGGCCGGCGTCCCGGCCCCTGGCTCGCCCCTCGTCACCTGGGTGACCCGGGGGCCGCCCGCCGGGCCGGCAGCCGCCCGGGCGGCACCGGCGGCCACCTCGGCCACCTCGGCCACCTCGGCGACGAAGAGCTGGCGCCGCACGCCCCGCAGGAGCCGGGCGCCGTCCGCCTTGGCGTCCAGGCGCTCGACCACCACCGGAGCCCGCCCTCGCCCGGCCCTGGCCGCCTCGTCCTCGCCGGCCGGCGCCGCCGGGCTCTGGAACACCGAGTCGGTGGTTGCCTCCACCCTGGTGTCGAGGTTGAGCACCCCGGTCGCCGCCTCGAGGATCCCTGTCCCGTCCGAGACGGCCAGGCCCGCGCCCGGCACCCGTCCCTCCCGGGCCTTCTCTTCGAGCCGCGACTGCAGCTCTCCTGCCAGCCCCTCCAGCCTGCCCATAGCCCAGCTGAGCAGATACCCGTCAACCCCCGGCGAACTGGGTTGGCTGTAAGCTGGCGTCCTTCCTGGGTCCGTGATCAGCCATGCGGGGGGAGGAAGGGTCAAGGGCGGGCTTGCTCGACGAGAGCGGCCAGCTCTTCGTTCAGCACGGTCCCGTACCAGCTGACGGGCAGGGTGGTCGATGCCGTCGCCGGGTTGGCCAGCGGAGCCGGCCGGGCCCGGTCGAGCAGCTTCTTGGTGGCGTGGCAGACGAGCACCGTTCCAGTGTCGCCTCCTGCGGAAGGCCGAGCGCCGCCTACGGCGCGGCGCGGTGCGGTGGAGGTCGAGGAAGTCGTCGACGGCCTCGTGGGCGGCCGCTCTCACCTCGGTAGAGGTACTCGTCGTCCCAGACGCCGTTGGCAAGCCGGTCCTCGTAGTAGGTGCAGCGGTGACGGATTGGCGCCCGGGCGGCCAGCGCGGCGCGCTCGTGGACGGAGAGGGTGCGGGTCCGGCCGACCCGGCCGCTGCCGACCTCCGCCGGCCTCCGCCGCCCGGGCGGCCGCGTCCGCAGCAATGGACTGGGCGAGGGCGGCATGCACCGGTGCGAAGTCGAGGAACGCCAGGATCGCGTCAGCAAGCTCGACCCAGCATCGGTCTTCCTGCCAGGCCCGGTAGCGGGCGCCTTGCTGCCGGCGGCCGGCGCGGGCCTCGGCGGTCGCCTCAGGGTCGGCCCGGGCGGCGGCGATCACCCCGGCGGGGGCGAGGAGCCCGACCAGGCGACGGTGCGAGATGGTTCGATGCGGGCGACGGTCCGCACCTTGTCGATGCTCCGATCGAACGACCTCGCCACACCGACGCCGCTGCGCTCGGCGCCCGCGACGAGATAGGCCTCGGCGAAGTCGAGCCGGTCGAGCTCGTAGACCTCGATGGCTCGCAGGAGGAGCCCGGCGCCGACGACTCGCACGGGACCAAAGGCCAGGACGGCCCGGGCCAGCTCCGCGACCCTGGTCCGCTCCAGTTGGTAGAGCGGCTCGAGCACGTAGACGGTCTCGGCCAAGATCAAGTCGGGGAGGAGACAGCTCGGCCGCATCCCGGAGGAGCTGCGTGGCGCTGGCGGCGAGATCGGGCGGGTCGCCGGTGAGGTGACGAACCAGGATGTTGGTGTCGAGGAAGGCCCTCACCGCCGGGCTTCAGCACGAGCCCGGCGGGTGCGGAGCACCTCCTTCCACGGCAGGCCCTTCTTGTCGGCTGGGACCTGCACGCTGCCGGCCAGCTCGAGGAGGTCCGGGGTGAGGGCCAGCACGGCACGCCCGGCTTCGAGGCGGAACACGACGGCATCGCCGTCGTTGAGACCGAGTGCCTCCCGCACGGCCCTGGGGATCGTGACCTGGCCCTTCGTGCTCATCCGCGCCGCCGCTTCCATGACCTCTCCTTACTCATCCTCGGCTCGAGAGTGAGTACGATTAGCCAGAGCTAGTCCCACGTCAACGATGTAAGGCGAACTCCCTGCTCAGAAAGCCTGTTGACGGTGAGCCGGCCTGTAGGCGGGATAACGCCCCCTGGGCTTTTGTGACCTGCGGGTCTACCCCAGAAAGTGCCTCTGACCTGCGGTTACGGTGCTCAACGCTGCTCACCAGTTCTCACCGTTTTGCGCCGTCTCGCGGACCAGCCGCGGACCAGCGGGGGGGTCCGCGTCCCGCGTCCATGGCCTCCGCCAAGCGTGCGGCCGTGCTGGCGCCGCTGGCGGCGGGGCGCAAGGGTGGCCGTCCGCCCAGGGAGGTAGCGGAGGAAACCTCGCCCAATTTGGGCGAGGTTTCTCCTTCCCCCTCCCGCCATGAGCGATCGACCGCCCGGGTCGC
>JBOGGR010000390.1:0-6571 GCA_050744025.1 Acidimicrobiales bacterium | reverse complement strand
ACGGTGTGCTCGACGGCGTGGCTGGCGAAGGCGGCCCCCGCCAGGCTGAGCGCGGCCAGGATGGCCAGGGCCGGGCGGGTCCCGATGGCCCGCAGAGCGACGGGCATGCCCATGGTGGCCCCGCTGTAGTGGGCGCCCATGGAGAAGGCGAAGGCGACCCCGAGGACGACGAGCAGCGCGGTCACAGCTTGCCCTTTTGGGCCCTACGGGCGGGGCGGTCCGGGCCGGGTCGGTCGCCCGCGGGCCATCGGCCCGGATCGTAGACGCTGGACAGGCAGGTCAGCGCCCATAGTGGTACCGGGCTTGCAGCACGACGACGTCGCCGCCCTCGACGAGATAGACGAGCCAACTATCGCCCACCTGACCGCTGCGACCCCGAGCCTGACCACTCCAGCCACCACTGGGCCGGCTGGTGACCAGCACCCGCTGATCCAGCCCAGCCAGGGCGAGGATGGCTTCGTCCTCCAGCCCGGCGAGCGCCGTCGACTCCGTGACGGCGAGGGCGTCGATGTCCCTGTCGCGAAGTCGCTCCGCCGCCACAGGCGGGCACATCTCGTCGAGCAGGAATCGCACTCGGGCTGGGATCAGGCGCCGAGGAGCGCCCGACGCTGCTCCCAGGCGGCCAGCTCACGGTCGGCGGCCTCGATGTTCGCCGCGAGGCGCCGATCGATCTCCGCCCGATGAGAGGCCCAGTAGGCGGCAGCGACCTCCACCTGACGGAGGGGAAGCCCGAGATGGTCTGCAGCTGCCGCCAAGCGTCGTTCGGGGGTGCCGTGCTGTTCGGCGAGGACGCCGGCGACCTCCCAGATGTCGGGTCCCGCCGCCAGGGCGGCCCGGCGCCCGGCGGGGCCGTCCCGGAACACGACACCGGGGTGCTCGGCCATGTCCAGCCATTCGCCCACCGCCCGCTGGGCGAGGGTCGAGAGCGGCTGATCCGAGCGGTCGGCGTACCGCTTCAGGCGATCGTGGAGCTCGTCGGAGAACCTGATCGACAGCGGCTTCACGGTGACAGTGTAGCGCGTTGTCACCTCCACGGGCCCCGGACCAACGCTGGTCAGTCGGGTCGGTCAGCTCAGCGCCCGTAGTGGTACCGGGCCTGCAGCACGACGACGTCGTCCCCCTCGACGAGATGGACGAGCCGGTGCTCGTCGTCGATTCGACGCGACCAGCAGCCCTGGAGGAGATGGCGGAGGGGCTCGGGCTTGCCGATGCCGGCGGACGGGTCACGTAGCGTGTCCTCGATGAGCCGGTTGATCCGCTTCACAGTCGTCCGGTCGACGGACTGCCAGTAGAGGTAGTCGGCCCAGCCGTGGGGTGTGAACACCAGGCGCATCAGGCCAGGTCGTGCTCCTGGCGCTCCCCGGCGTGGGCCTGGGCCAGGCTCTCAAGGAGGCGCCGGGCGTTGGCCGGCACCCGCAGGAGCCACGCCGTCTCCTGCAGGGCGTCGTAGTCGGCCCGGGAGATGAGGACGGCGTCACCGCGCCTCGAGGTGATCTCCACCGCCCGGCGGTCGTCGTTGACCTGTGCGATCAGCGGGAACAGGTTCTTCCTGGCTTGGCTCGCCGTGACTGCCATGGCCACCTCCTGGAGTGGTACATGATATCGTACCAGGAAGGCGCCAGGTTGCTCCGGCAACCGGGCGCCGGGCCGTAACGTTGGCCAGGAGCGGTCGACGAGCTTGCAGGAGACCATGCGGATCGATGTCGGCACCCTTGATGAGCTGAAGGACAGGGGCTTCCTGACGACCAAGGCCGGGTCCCAGCCGGTGTGCGTCTTCTGGCACGAGGGACGGGCCTACGCCATCGACGACCGGTGTCCCCACCTCGGCTTCCCCCTACATCGTGGCACCGTCGAGGGTGGCCTGGTGACCTGCCACTGGCACCACGCCCGCTTCGACCTGGGCTCGGGCGGAACCCTCGATCCCTTCGCCGACGATGCCCGGGCCTATCCGGTGGAGATCGACGGCGAGCAGGTGGTGGTCGTGGTCGAGTCCAGGGCCCCCGACACGGGCGCCTTGTTCGCACGCCTGGACGAGGGCCTGGAGCAGGGGCTCACCCTTGTGGTCGCCAAAGCCGTGCTCGGGCTCTTGGAGGCCGGCGTGGCGACCAGCGCCGTGGTGGCAGCGGGGGTGGACTTCGGCTGTCGGTTCAGGGAGGAGGGATGGGGCTCGGGGCTCACCGTGCTCACGTCCATGGCCAACGTCCTCTGTCACCTGGACCAGGGCGACTGGGCTCTCGCCCTCGTGCAGGGCCTCGCCTTCGTGTCCAGGGACACCCGGGGCCACCCTCCCCGCTTCCCCCTGGCCCCCCTGGTTGGCGGCGGCCACTCTGCCTCCCGCCTGGAGCAGTGGTATCGCCGCTTCGTCGAGACCCGCTCGGGCGACGCCGCGGAGCGGGCCCTGGCCTCGGCCGTGGCCGCCCGGCTGTCCCTGGACGAGCTGTCCAAGATCATGACCGCTGCCGTCACCGACCACGTGTTCTTGGACGAGGGCCACACCCTGGACTTCACGAACAAGGCCTTCGAGGTCCTCTCCCACCTCGGCCCGGAGGCCACCAGCCAGGTGCTCACCACCCTCCCCCACCAGACGGCCGGGGCCCGCCGCCACGAGGAGGAGGGGGCATGGCGTCACCCCCACGACCTGGCCGGCCTGGCCGTGGACGCCGCGGCTCGCCTCCCCGAGGCCCTGGCCCGGGCCGGGCGGACGGGAACCGAGATCGACCGCGACGAGGCTTCGGCTGCCTTCGAGGCGGGCGGCGGCCCGGTTCAGCTGGCTTGGACGATCCTCGGCGACGACCCGGCGGTGATCGTGGACTCCGTCCTCACCGCCATCGAGGAGGGGGCCACGCCCGAGCAGCTGGGCCGGGCCGTCGCCCTGGCCGCGGCCCTGCGCATCACCCGCTTCCACACCCAGAACGACCACGGCGACTGGGACGTCGTCCACCACGGCTTCACCACCGCCAACGCCCTCCATCAGGCCCTGGTCCGAGCCCCGTCCCCACTGGTCTTGCGCGGGGTCTTCCAGGTCGCCCTCAAGGTGTTCCTCGACCGGTTCTTGAACGTCCCCGCCGCCCGTCTGCCCACCGCATCGAGCGGGGACCTCGATGCTCTGTCTGGGTGCTGGGACGGGGAGGGACACGTGGACGAGGCAGGAGCCATCGTCTACGGCTACCTGTCGGGCGGGGGCGACTTGGAGGTCGTGGTGGCCGTGCTCGGGCGAGCCCTGCTCGACGAGGACGCCGGCTTCCACTGGTTCCAGACCTACGAGGCGGCGGCCCGCCAGGCTCTCGCCTGGCCGCGCGGATCGGACGAGGCCGCCCTCATCCTGGCCGGGACGGCTCGATTCCTCGCTGCCCATACCCCCACCCGCCGGGAGCTCCCCCAGGTGGTCCGTATCGCCACCCGGCTCCGGCGCGGAGAGGCCCTGTACGAGGAAGACGGCAGCGAGCCGCCGCCACCTCCGACGACCGGTCTCATCGCTGGCGAGCAGGGGCAGCAGCCGAGTAGGTAGCCTCCACCTCGGCCGTAACTCGGGTGGCGAGCATGGGACCGAGACCGAGATGCTGGACCCCGGCTCCTACGCCAGCTCCTCCACGAATCGCTCCAGCTGGCGCAGGTTGCGGCACTCGAACGCCCCGTCGCAGTGGTTCGCGTACTCCGACACGATCGAGTCGCCCGTGTCCCAGTAGGAGCGGGGCTCCGGGTTCAGCCAGTAGAGGTGCCGGGCCCGCTGGCGCAGCTCCTTCAGCACCCAGGCGGCCGACGAGTGGTAGTTGTTGCGGGCGTCGCCGAGCAGGATCACGCTCGTCTTCGGGCCCACCTCCTTCCCCCATCGCTCCCAGAAGGACTCGAGCGCGTGGCCGTAGTCCGAGTGCCCGTCGACCCAGACGACGTCGGCCTCGGTGTTGACCCGGTGGACCGCCTCGGCCACGTCCTCCACCCCCTCGAAGAAATCCGTCACCTCGTCGATGCCGTCGATGAACACGAAGCTCCGCACCTTGGAGAACTGCGCAGAGATGGCGTGGACGAGCTGGAGGGTGAAGCGGGCGAAGGCGGCGAC
The DNA here is from genome assembly GCA_050744025.1 of Acidimicrobiales bacterium. Taxonomy (GTDB): domain Bacteria; phylum Actinomycetota; class Acidimicrobiia; order Acidimicrobiales; family JAJPHD01; genus JBOGGR01. The sequence continues at coordinate 2,514 of JBOGGR010000390.1, read as the reverse complement.
CGAGCCTGAGATGTCGGCTATGACCACGATCTCGGGCTTGGCCGGCCTCGGGTAGCGGAACCTCGGATCGGCGGGGACGCCCCCGTAGGAGAGGGAGTGGCGCACGGTGGAGCGGAAGTCGAGCGGCCCCTTACGGCCGTGGCGGCGCTTGCGGGCCAGGCGGGCGGCGAGCTTGCGGGTGAGCGGGTGGAGGGCCCGGCGCATGGCGGCCAGCTCCTCCCTCGTGGCGTGCATGAAGTCGACGTCCTCTGGCAGGGGCCGGCGCAGCGACCTGGCCAGGGCCTCGGCCCCCCGGTCAGCCACGAGGCGCCGGCGGATCTCCGCCTCGACCTCCTGGCGCAGGCGGGCGATGCGGGCCCCGTGCTCGTCTTTCACCAGGCGGGCCTCGAGGTCGCTCAGGCCGCCGTCGGCCGCCTCCTGCTCGGCGGCCAGGAGCCGGGCGAGCAGGCCGTCCAGGTCCAGGTGCCGCAGCGTCCGGTGCAGGTAGTACGTGCCGCCCACTGGCCGGCCCGGCTCCATCCCGGCGTAACGGGCGACGGCCTGGCGGGCGAGGGCCCGGACCGCGGCCTGGTCGGCCCGCAGCAGCGCCCGGTACAGCATCTCGGCCAGCTCGTCGGGGCCGAGCGCCTCCGCGGCCCCTCCGCCACCTGGCCGGCCGTCCCCGGCCAGGGCCGCCAGGGCCGCCATGGCGTCCAGCCCGCCCTCCTCCCCGCCTCCCGCCTCGGAGGAGGCCTCGCCGATGGCGTGCTCCGGCCCCCGGAGGGCGAAATAGACCTCGAAGACGGTCTCGAACGCCTGCCAGTGGGCGTGGCTCTTCACGAGCGCGGCGCCGAGGGCGTACTTGAACGCCTCCCTGTCCTCGAGGGGGATCTGGCGCACGGCCATGGCGGCGTCGACCGTCTCGGTGAGCGACACCGGCAGCCCGGCAGCCCGCAGCTCGGCCACGAAGCCGCTCAGCAGGTCGATCACGGCTCCGGCCCAGCGCCGGCCGAAGGCTCCGGCCCAGCGCCGGCCGAAGGCCCTGGCGCCACTAGCCGGCCAGCTCCTTGGCCGCCTTGGCGATGTCGCTGCGGTACTTGAGCAGGACGTGCAGGCTGTCCCTCGCGCGCTCGGCGTCGATCGACTCGGCGCCGAGCAGCACGAGGGTCCGGGCCCAGTCGAGGGTCTCGGACACCGACGGGTGCTTCTTCAGGTCGAGCGTGCGCAGCGACCGGACGATCCGGGCCACCTGGTCGGCCAGGTGCCCCGAGATGCCCGGGACCCGGCGGAGGATGATCTCCCGCTCCCGCTCCAGCCCCGGGTAGTCGATGTACAGGTAGAGGCAGCGGCGCTTCAGGGCCTCCGACAGCTCCCGGGTGCTGTTGGACGTGAGGAAGACGAGCGGCACCTGGGTGGCCGCCACCGTGCCCAGCTCGGGGATCGAGACCTGGTAGTCCGACAGCACCTCCAGCAGGAGCGCCTCGGTCTCCACCTCCACCCGGTCCACCTCGTCGACCAGGAGCACGACCGGCTCGCTCGCCCTGATGGCCTCCAGCAGCGGGCGCTCGAGGAGGAACTCCTCGGAGAAGATGTCCTCCTCGAGGTCCGCCCAGGCGCCGCCCCGGTCCTCGCCCACACGCTCCGCCTGGATGCGAAGGAGCTGCTTCTTGTAGTTCCACTCGTAGAGGGCCTTGGACTCGTCGAGTCCCTCGTAGCACTGGAGCCGGATGAGACGGCTCCCGGTGAGGCGGGCCACCGACTTGGCCAACTCGGTCTTGCCCGTCCCGGCCGGCCCTTCGACCAGCACCGGCTTGGCCAGGCGGTCGGCCAGGAAGACCACTCCGGCGATGCCGTCGTCGGCCAGGTAGTCCACGGCGGCCAGCCCGTCACGAACTGCGTCGATGGACTCGAACCGGGGGGCGTCGGGCAGCGGGAACCCGCTCACCACCGAGTGGCGGTCCGGCGCGGCCGGGCCGGCCGGTTCCACCACCCCGGTCATGAACGCACCTGTCCGTTACCCATGAGCACGTACTTGACCGAGGTCAGCTCCCGGAGCCCCATCGGGCCACGGGCGTGCAGCTTCTGGGTGGAGATGCCGATCTCCGCCCCCAGGCCGAGCTGCTCCCCATCGACCAGCCGAGTCGAGGCGTTGACCACGACGGCGGCGGCGTCCACTTCGCCGGTGAACCGGAGGGCGGCGGCCAGGTCAGACGTCACGATGGCCTCGGTGTGACCCGACCCGAATCGGCCGATGTGCTCGATGGCGGCGTCGAGGTCGGCCACCACGGCCACCGACAGGGTGAGATCGAGGAACTCGGTGGCGAAGTCCTCGTCGGTGGCCTCGTCCGCACCGGGGAGCAGGGCCCGGGTCGGACCGTCCCCCACCAGACGTACGCCGGGCAGGGCGGCGGGCAGTCGAGGTAGGAAGGCTCCAGCCACGCCCGCGTCGACCAGGAGGGTTTCGGCGCTGTTGCAGACCCCGGGGCGCTGGGTCTTGGCGTTGACCACGATGGACTCGGCCATGGCCAGATCGGC